>CAJYKO010000359.1 GCA_913775215.1 uncultured Devosia sp.
CAAGGATATTGTCGAGGTCACCCGGGTTCTGCATGTAGCTCACGATGGCCTTGTAATAGGCTGCACTGGTGGCAGTGCCGGCCATGACATTGGGCCCGGCAGCGAACTGCACGTCGCCGCCACTGAAATATTCCGTGGCGATCTTCTGCAGGAGGGCGCTCGGATAGGCATCGGTCGGCACATTCTGGTTGGCGACCGGCCAGCGATTGAGCGAGGCGAGGTAGGTCTGGGCCGGGGTCGAGGCGATGTAGCGCAGGAAGGCCTTGGTCGCCGCATCGTCGGTAAAGCCGACGCTGATGGCGGACTGATAGAGCTCATAGGGGTAGTATTGCGTGTCGGAAGCCGGCACGCGGAAGAAGTCGATATTGTCCCCCGGCACGGCGATTTCGCCAATCAGCCCGGGAACCCAGGCGCCCCAGAGCGTAACCTGGCAGGTCGCCGGATCGGTGGTCAGGCCGGTATAGCCGGTGGAGATCGGCGTCGAGAGTGCGCCGATGACGCCGCCCTGCACATGGCTGTCGGTGGCCACGACCCGGCCGAATTCCTCGAAGGCCCATTTTACTTCCGGGCTGGTCCAGGAGAGTTCACCCGCGCCCCACTGGGCATAAAGCTCGGGGCCATATTTCTTGAGGAAGATGTTGTCGACGATCTGGCTGCCGGGGAAGCCGCTGGCGGCGCCGGCATTCTGGGCGGCGCACCAGACGGCATTGCCCTTCTCGGCTTCGGCATTGGTCCAGTCGACCAGCGCCTGCCAGTCTTCAGGCGCCTTGGGGCCGGTATAGGTCTTGGGATTGTACCAGACCATGAACGGGTTCATGCCCTGGAAGATGCCGAAGACGGCGCCGTTCTCGGAGGCATTGTCGAGCAGCATGGCATTGAAGTTCTGCTTGAGCTCATCGCCGAAGGCGGCGCTGAGATCGACGAGCTTGCCCTCGGCCGCATATTCCTTGGCCTGCCCGAGCTGAAGGTCGGCGACGTTTGGCGGATTGCCGGCCTGGATGCGCGACTGCACGATGGCGGGGAGGTCGGGTGTGCCGGTGTAGCGCACCTCAATGCCTGTCGCTTCTGTGAAGGCGGAATAGACATCCTGGAGGGTCTGGCCCTCGGCACCGCTGTTCTGGCCGAGCACCTCGACATAGCCGCCCGAGGGCAGGCCTTCGGCGACGCGCTTGGCTTCCGCGACTGCCGCATCCCGATAGGCATTGGCCTCCTGCGCCAGCGCACCGGCGGTTGCAAGCGCTGCAAAAGCTACACCACACGCGCCACGCAGCGCGATCTGCTTCAAAATCATCTGTTTCCTCCCTGATCACGGCGCAGCAGCCTTAGGGCAAAGCATGTCGCAGCGATTGACATAAATAAGAGCCATGCTGACTTTTCTATGTCAATACTGATTTATTTATGTCATTATTGACTTTATTAGTGCTGGAAAGCCGTTTCGAACCGGGGGCGAACATGACGAAATCTAGGTCCACCAGTGCATTGGACGCCGATGAACTCGCCCTGATGCATGCCATTCGCCACAGTCCGCGCAGCCGGGCGGAACTCGCCGAAATGATGGGGTGGTCGCGAAATACCGTGGTCGCAAAATTGGCCGGCCTCATCGAGGCCGGCTGGGTGACCGAGTTCTCAGAGCTGCAGGCCGGCCGCGGCAGGCCCTTTGCTCGCTATGCCGTAAACCCCGCAGCCGCAACGACATTCATTGCCGGGTTCGACGTTGAAAGCGTTACAGCGGCGATTTGTCAGATCGACGGCACCATACTGGCCTGGGAGCGGCAGCAACTGCCCGCCGTCAGCGGACCGGACGCTGCGGTGATGACACTCGACGACATGCTGAAACGCATGACTGGGAAGGCCGGTATACCTCGACAGCAAATCGAAGCCATGGTGGTGGCGGCCAATGGCCCGGTCTCGGATATGCGGGTCACGGTGCCTTGGTCAAAGGTCGGCGTGCTGCCGTCCGACTTTTCGGCACATTTCGGCATGAAGGTGGCGGTCGAAAATGACGCCAACATCGTCGCGCTGGGGGTTCAGCGCGAAAATCCGCAGGCTAGTTCAGTTCTGGCACTGCTGGTCGAAACTGGTATCGGCGCCGGCATCGTTTTTTCGGGACAACTCAACCGCGGCTTCAGCGGCTGGGCAGGTGAGGTCGGCCATATCCCGGTTGCGGCAGCCGGCGATACGCCCTGCGTCTGCGGCAATCGCGGCTGCGTCGCCAGCATTGCCTCCAACCCTGCACTGATCCGTTCTATCTCCACCAAAGACCGTCCACTCAAGACAGTCGATGATCTGCGCGGGGCCGTCATTTCGGGCGACACCGATGCCATCATGGCGCTGCGCCAGGCTGGTCGGCATATCGGGGAGGCGATCACCGGCCTGGTGATCGGCCTAGCGCCGGACATCATCAGTGTCGGCGGCAGCTTCGCGAAGATCGGCGATCATCTTATTGCCGGCATCCGCGAAAGCCTTTCGCAGCGAACGCCCCCTGCAATATCCTCCCATCTGCGCATTCTGGGCATGCAGGACCACAACCGAAGCGGCATTCGTGGCGCTTCTGAGATTGCGTTCGACCTATTGTTCCCGAGATGAGTTCTTGTTCCACGTTCTCGAGAATCCGGTGGGCAAGCGATCAATCTTGGCAATGACTAGATTAGATCCGTTCTTCGCCGCCCATCGGGAACCTAATAAATTCCCGCATGTCGGAGTGTGACTGCATTAATTAAAAGCCTGCAGTCGAATCGAATCCCTACTTGGCAGCAACGCGCCCCATTTCGGCCGGCCAGATCGATATTTCGATTTCCCGAAAGCTGCCGTTCCCGCTTTCCTCAACTACGCCAGATACGGGGTGTTTGCCGACTGGCGGCTTGGGACGTCGAATTGTTCAAGACTGACATTTGAATTTCGTCTGGCTCTACCTACACTTCTATACCGGCGGCTTGGCAAAACCCTTTACGAGGACGGGCCCGGTGGGACGACCGGTCGGTGATCCGGGTGCAGGTTCGAGGGTGATTTCGTAGAGCTGACCAGCTGACGGGGTGGGGAGGTCTGGGCCTTTGAGCTCAATCGTAGTCGGATCTGCGAATGTACCGAGGGAGATGGGGCCGATGTCCGGGTCCGGCAGGGTCCAGACTTGCAGTATTTTGCCGTCGGGAACGTTGAATTGTTCGAGCGGGACGAGGCGGAGGCTGTCGTCGGCGAAGGCTTCGACGATGGCGCCCGGCGAAGCGCTGGTTTCATCGATGAGGACGGCGATCATGATGGGCTGGCGCGAGCCGGTCAGGTCGCCGGCAAGATAGCCGAGGCCGAGGGCGACGAGGACGCTAGCTGCCATGGCGAGAGGCGTCCAGGCGCGATCCGGTGGCGCTTTGCCGGATGGGAATGTCACTGCCGCACTTGGCGATGCATCGAGTTGCTGCTCGATCCGCCGCCACATTTCAGGATTGTTTGGCAAAGCTGTGCTGGTGTCATCGAGGCTCTGGAATTGTGCCTGCAGACGCTGCACCGTGGCCGCGAGTTTTGGGTCACGCGCCATCTCGGCCTCGAACGCACTGCGATCCGCATCATCGAGCAACCCAAGCACATATTCGCCGACGCGCTCCATTTCCTTCCCGGTCATGACAGGCACTCCTGCAGCGAAGCGACGCCGCGGCGGATCCAGGCTTTTACGGTACCGAGCGGCGCGCGCATGGTCGCGGCGGCCTCCCCGTGGTTGAGCCCGGTGACGTAACAGAGGAGGATCGCCCGTCGCTTTGGTTCGTCGAGGCGTTCGAGGCACGCACGTAGGGCATCGCGTTCGGAAAGAGCGTTGTAGGCGGCAAGGGCATCGCCCTGCCGGTCGCCAAGGTCTGTAAGGTCGTCGCTGTCGCGAAAATCAATGCGCGCGTCATTGCGGATGAGATTGAGCGCGCGATTACGCACGATCGTAGTCAACCAACCGCGGGCAGAACCCTTGCTGGCATCAAAGATCGCGGCCTTTTGCCAGACCGTGACGAAAACTTCCTGCACCACTTCTTCAGCGAGATCGCGCCGGCGGACGATGCGCTGGGCGATGGCGACGAGGCGCCCAGATTCGGCGTCGAACAGGCTCGCCAAAGCAGCGCGGTCGCCGCGGGCAACGCGTTGCATCAGGTCTGACATGTCGCTCGGGTCGGGCATGAGCATCAGCATGGGCGAGTTCTCTTCCTCTGTCGATTACCCCTCGCCGCGACTTTCGGATGCACCCCGTAGATTTTTTTCGACGCCCTGCATCTGGAATGTGAGGCCGATGGGTACCCCCCATATCGGCGGCGCACACCGTGCCGTCCAATGAGGAGATACCCATGTTCGCAAAGTTCGCCTTCCGCAGCACGCTTTCCCTCGCCGCCCTCACGCTTGGCGCCACTGCGGCGATAGCCGCTCCTGCCGTCGGCCTCGTCGGCAATACAACGCTCGTGATGTTCGATACCGAAAGCCTTGCCGTAGCCGGCACGATGGAAGTGACAGGCGTCGAAGGTCTTGCCGGCATCGACGTTCGCCCAGCCGACAAGATGCTCTATGGCGTTTCGCTCGCCGGCGAGATCGTCACAATCGACACAGCCACGGGCGCCGCAACGGTGAAGAGTACGCTGTCCGAGATGCTGCCGAGCTTCGATGGCGCTATCGTCGACTTCAACCCCATGGCCGATCGCTTGCGCCTGATGGCAACCGATGGCACCAATTTCCGCGTCAATGTCGACAACGGCATGGTGACCGTCGATGGCTCGCTCGCCTACGAAGAAGCGGACATGCATTCCGGCGAAACCCCGGCCATTGTCGCGGCTGCCTATATCAACTCGATCGGCAAGCCCGAGGCGACGGCGATGTATGACATCGACGCCACGATAGTCGCGCTCATCCAGCAGACCTCGCCAAATGACGGTACGCTCGCGGCAATCGGCAAGCTTGGCTTCGATGGCACCGACAACTACGCCTTCGACATTACCTCGACCGAAGATCTGACCAACACGGCCTATCTCGTCGCTGGCACGACGCTTTATACCGTCGATCTCGAAACCGGCGCTGCGACGGTTGTGGGAGAGGTCGAGGGGGCCGCAGAATTCCACGACATCGCCATTCTCCAGTAAAAGCGCGATGGCCCGGTCTTCGGATCGGGCCATTTTACTCCGCGCCTAAACGGGCACGCGGAAAATAAGTTTCGCCCCTTTTCCGCCCTTGCGGCCAATAGTGTACGAAACTTCATCCACTGTCCGGCCCGTAGCTTCAGGTGACTGCAAACACCAATGGAGACTTTGATCATGCAAAGTACACGCGGCCTGTCCCGGCGCCATCTTCTGAAATGGACCGGCGCTGCCGGCAGCCTCGCAGTGGCTGGCACCCTCTTGCCCAATTTCGGCATTTCCAACGCTCTCGGTGCCGAGCTTGGCGATGGCGATATCGGCGTTCTCAATTACGCCTATGCCCTCGAGCAGCTCGAAGCGGCGTTCTACACCACCGCTTTGCAGAACCCCTTCGGTGGCATGCAGATCAATGACGAGCGCATCCTCGCCCAGATCCGCGACCACGAAATTGTCCACCGCGATTTCCTCAAAGGCGCGCTCGGGCGCAATGCCATCCCCGCTCTCGAAGTTGATTTCTCGGCCGTTGACTTTTCCAGCCGCGCCAGCGTTCTCGGCACCGCCGACGTTTTCGAGAACCTCGGCGTCGCCGCCTATAATGGCGCCGGCCAGCTCATCTCCAATCCCGATTATCTCGTCGCCGCCGGGTCGATCGTCTCGGTCGAAGCTCGGCACGCGTCGGCCATTGCCGATCTCCTGCGGCCGTTCAGCGCGGAGGCTGCCGGCCGTGGCAATGTTGACCACAAGGGTCTCGACAAGGCCCTGCTGCCTTCAAAAGTTCTACCCAAGGCGGCGCCCTTCATCGTCACTGAAGTCAGCGCTGCAACCCTGCCGTAAGGAGAGACAAAATGACCGAACAGAACCACATCCTCTCCACGATCGAACCGGAACTGGCCGATACAATCGTCGCCAGCCGCCGCGACATTTTCAGCCGCTACGCGAAGGCCGCCGGCATTTTGACCAGCGCGCCGCTGGTGCTCGCGCTGGCCTCCAACCAGGCCTTTGGTCAAGGCCTGCCGCAGCAGATTACCGATGTGCTCAATTTTGCGCTGACGCTCGAATATCTCGAGGCCGCGTTCTACGACCAGGGCAACAAGTCGGGTGTGATCCCCTCGGAATATCGCAGCGTCTTCCGCACCATCGGCAGCCACGAAACCGCTCACGTCAAACTGCTCAAGAGCGTGCTCGGCTCGGCGGCGGTGGCGGCTCCAGCAGTCGATTTCACCGCCGGGGGTAAATATGCCGACGTCTGGGAAAACTTTGATACGTTTCTCATGCTCAGCCAGACGTTTGAAGACTTGGGCGTCGCTGCCT
>CAJYKO010000360.1 GCA_913775215.1 uncultured Devosia sp.
CAGCTTTCAACGATCATGGCGGCGCCGGCAAAGCAGAAGCCTGAGAGGGCACGCAGCACGATCCAGCCGACGTCGTTGATCCACAAGAGATTGAGCAGGATGGTGATGGTGCCGATAGCGGCCATGACCGAGAAGGCACGGATATGGCCGACCTTGCGCACGATCAGCGGCACGGCGATGGAGCCGGCCACGAAGCCCACAGACCAGCCTGTGCCGATCAGACCAAGGGCGAGGAGCGAAAAATGCTCCTCCGCACCACGCACCGAGAGCAGCAGCCCCTGCAGGCCACCTCCGAACATCAACAGAGCCGAGCCAAGAAAGAGGGCATAGATTTTGACGACGGAAGCCATGGCGCTCGAAATATGTGGGCGGTCAAACGTTGCAAATCACGCAAGGGTGACCATAACGCGACAAAGCTGAAACGATAGGGCGGAATTAGGGAAGGGCGGGAAAAAGTTGGGGTGGGTGATCTTCTTCGGATGGAGGTGTCCATGCGGTGAGCGAGGTCACCGCCTCTCCGCTTCCCCATCAATGGGGGAGGTGTCAGATCGAATTTGGCGTATCTTCAATTCAAAGCCACCAGCGCGACGCTCATCCCAGACGGGGACGACTTTCTTCGGACATATCCAGTCTGACCACCGGTCTTCCCTGGGGCTTGGCCCGAGGGTCAATCGCCCATGCCTAAAGGCTTGTGGCTCCCGCGCGGGTCCTCGGGTCAAGCCCGAGGGTAGAGCGGTGGGAAGTGGGGGATGTCAGCAACAAGATGGCTCCGGCTCAGCTTAGCCCCAGACTATCCATCTTCATCTTCAAACTCAGCAGATCCGCCCAGGCCTGCTGCTTGGCTGCCGGGTTACGCAGCAAATAGGCTGGGTGCAGTGTGGGCAGCGCCGGGACCTGATGCGTGCCGATCGTCACATCCTGCCAGCGTCCGCGCATCTTGATGATGCCGGAGGTGGTCTTGAAGACGGTCTGCATGGCGGGGCCGCCGAGCGTCATGACGAGGCGCGGGGCGACGAGTTCGACCTGCCGATTGAGGAAGGGGAGGCAAAGCTCCATTTCTTCTGGCGTCGGCGTGCGATTGCCTGGCGGGCGCCAGGGGACGGTGTTGACGATGAAGACCTTGGTGCGATCAAGCCCGATGGCGCCGAGCATGCGATCGAGCAATTGACCCGAACGGCCGACGAAGGGCTTGCCCTGGCGATCTTCTTCGGCGCCGGGGGCTTCGCCGATCAGCACGATCTTGGCCTCGGGATTGCCATCGGCAAAGACGAGCTGGGTGGCGCGGAATTTTAGGCTGCAGCCGTCATAGGCTTCGAGAATGGTGCGCAATTGCTCGAGCGACTGCGCAGTGGCAGCAAGGCGGCGCGCTTCGCTGGGGTCGCCGGTAATCGCTGCGGTGGCCGGGATCGGGGCTGGGGCATTCGGCGTTGCGGCTTGGCGAGCCTGTTGGGCAGGCTGCGGCGCGGCGGGCTTGGCAAAGCGGTCGACTGGGTCTTCGCCAACGGCGAGATCCACGCCGGCGGCGCGATACCAATCCAGCACGGCAAGCAGTTCGGCCTTGTCGAGTTCTCGAACTTGAGACATGAGGCTCGTTATGTCACACCGCGCGGGAGGCGACCAGTCGCCTCGGGTTCACGAGGACTTATGAACATGGCTGAGGCCGGCAATCGCGAGACGCTTTCGACCGATGTCTTGATCGTCGGCGCCGGTCCTGCAGGGTTGGCGGCAGCTATTCGCATCAAGCAGTGCCATCCCGACATTGCCGTGACGGTGGTGGAAAAGTCCGCCGAGATCGGTGGGCACATCATTTCCGGTGCGGTCATGGACCCTGTAGGGCTCGATGCTCTGATCCCAGACTGGCGGCTGAAAGGCGCGCCGGTGGGGCCAAGCGTCACCAGGGATAGCTACCACTATCTGACGGAAAAGGGCGATTTTGCGCTGCCGCACGCTTTGGTGCCGCCGCAGATGAGGACGCCGGGCGCGGTGATCGTCAGCCTTGGGCGGCTGGTACAATGGCTCGGCGAACAGGCGATGGAACTGGGCGTCGATATTTTCCCGATGACGGCGGCGGTCGATGTGCTGCGCAGCGGCGATGGTCCGGTGCGCGGGGTGATTACCGGGGATCTCGGACGCGATGCCGAGGGCAATCCCAAGCCTGGCTTTGCCGAGGGCATCGCGCTTGAGGCCAAATATACGCTGATCGCGGAAGGCGCGCGCGGATCGCTCGCCAAGGCGCTGATCGGCGACTTTGCGCTCGGCAAGGAGCCGCAGAAATATGGGCTCGGGGTCAAGGAAGTCTGGGAGATCCCTGCCGATAGACACCATGCCGGCCAGGTCGACCATTATCTTGGCTTTCCGCTCGACAATGGCACGGCGGGCGGTGGCTTCGTCTATCATGCCGAGGACAACAAGCTTTATGTCGGGCTCGTCACCTATCTCGATTATACCGACCCGACGCTGTCGCCCTTCGATGAATTCCAGTGGTTCAAGACGCACCCGTCGGTGTCTAAGCTTTTGGAGGGCGGCACACGCGTCAGTTATGGCGCGCGGGCGGTAACGGCGGGAGGCTGGCAGTCCATTCCGACGCTGGCCTTTCCGGGCGGCGGGCTGATTGGCTGTTCGGCTGGCTTCATGAATGCACCGCGGCTCAAGGCGATCCACAATGCCATTCTTTCGGGGATCGGTGCGGCAGATGCCGTGGGCTCGGCGATTGTCGCTGGGCGCCAGCAAGATGTGCTCGAAGATTTTGCCGACAGAGTCATGCGCACCGGCATTGAGAAGGAATTGAAGGGGGTCGCCAATGCCAAGCCGCTCTGGGGACGGTTGGGGACGATTGCGGGATCGTTGGCGATTGGCGCCGATCTCTGGATCGCCTCGATCTTTGGTCGCTCGCCGCTGAAGTTGACCAGGCACGGCGCGCCGGACTATGCAAAACTCAAGCTGCGCAAGGATGTGGCGGGGCGCAGCTATCCGCGGCCTGACGGGAAAGTGACGTTCGATCGGACGTCGTCGGTGTTTCTCGCCAATCTCGCGCATGACGAAGATCAGCCAGTGCATTTGCGTCTTGCCGATCCCAGCGTGCCGATAAAGAAAAACCTGCCGCTTTATGGCGAGCCGGCGCCGCTTTATTGTCCGGCCGGTGTTTATGAAGTTGCTCTAGATGAGGGGCAGCCGGTCTTCAGAATTCACGCGGCCAATTGCGTGCATTGCAAGACCTGCGACATCAAAGACCCTACCCAAAACATCACCTGGGTGCCGCCCGAAGGCGGGAGTGGCCCCAATTACAGCGGAATGTGACCGGCAATTCCAAGCGTGGCCTTGCGGCGCGGCCGTAAAACAGACAATCTTTGCCGCCAAATCGTGCCGCTTGCGGCATAGGGAGACTTCTGCAACGTGACCTTGCTTTCCATTAGACTGGTGCGGCCATTCATGGCGGCGATCCTGGCCATGTCATTGGTGCCCGCCGCTTCCGCCCAGACGGATACCAAGGGTCTCCTCGACATGCTGCAGCTCTTCAAGCCCAGCGCCACCGGCTCTTATCTCGCCGGGCGCCAAGCGCTGAACGATCTCAGAACCGAAGAAGCCGCACGCTATTTCAACCAGGCCGCGCAGAGCGATTGGGACAATCCGGTTCTGGTCGAGCGCTCCTTCATCGCCTTTGCCGCCAATGGCGAAATGGGACAATCTGCACAGGTCGCCAAGCGCCTTGTCGAGCTGGTCGGGCAGAACGAACTCGCCGATCTGGTCATCGCCACCGAGGCGCTCAAGGAACGCCGCTACACGGCCGCCGAAGACGCGCTCGAAACTATCTCGCAGGACACATTTACCGGTATTACCGCGGGCATCCTCCGCGCCTGGGCGCTGGTCGGAGAGAAGCGTTACGGCGAAGCCGATGCGCTGATGGGCAAGCTCGGCGCGACCGGGCTTGAAGATTTCCTCGTTTTCCATCGCGCGCTGATGGCTGAAGCCTCTGGCGACAAAGCCAAGGCGCTGGAGCTGGCGGCCAAATCGTTCGAAAACGAGCCCTATGTGGCGCGCATGGTCGAAGTCTATGCTCGCATGCTGGCCAATGACGGGAAGTTCGACGAAGCCGCCGAGGTCATTTCGACCTTCGAAGCACAGGGCCTGACCCATCCGCTCGTAACCGTCGTCAAGGAAGCAGTCGAGGCTAAGCGCCGCCCGGGCGTTTTCACCACTAATGTGCAGATCGGCGCGGCCGAAATGTTCCATGGCATCGGCGTGGCGCTATCGCGCGATGGCAGCAAGGACCTGGCGCTCGTCTTCCTGCAGCTTGGTCGCTATCTCGAACCCAATGCTGACGTGATCTCGCTTGCAGTTGGGCAATTGCTCGATACCGATGGGCAGCATGACGCCGCCAACAAGATCTATGAAGCGATCTCGTCTTCCTCGGTGATGAAGCCGACGGCCGTCGTTCGCATCGCGCAGAACCTCGATGCCATTGGCGATCGTGCCGAAGCGCTTCGCCGCCTGCGCAATATCGTTTCGACGCGCCCCGATGATCTCGACGCGGTTTCGGTGCTCGGCGATCTCCTGCGCTATGACGAGCAATATACCGAAGCGGCCGAAGCCTATACAAAGGCACTCGAAATTTCGGGTGGCGAGGCGCCGGCCGACTGGCGCTTCTACTATGTCCGCGGCATCGCCTATGAGCGTGCCAAGGAATGGCCCAAGGCCGAAGCCGATTTTCTCAAGGCACTTGATCTCAATCCGGGCCAGCCGTCGGTTCTGAACTATCTCGGTTATTCCTGGATCGACATGGACATGAACCTCGATCAGGCGCTGACCATGATCGAAGAGGCTGTCGATGCGCAGCCACAGGATGGCTATATCGTCGATTCGCTCGGCTGGGCCTTCTACAAGCTCGGCCGGATCGATGAAGCCGTCGAGACGCTGGAGCGTGCCGTGATGCTGCGGCCCAACGATGCTGAGATCAACGATCACCTCGGCGACGCCTATTGGAAGGCTGGACGGCATCTTGAAGCCCAATTCCAGTGGAAGGTCGCAAAGTCGGTGGACGAAGTCGGCAATGTTGCCGAGCGCGTCGGGCCAAAACTAGCCGATGGGCTCACGCCGAAAACCGCGACGGAATAGAAACTGCATGCCTCTAGCGGTCGTTCAGGCAGCGCCGGCCAAGATCAATCTGGCGCTGCACGTTACCCGTCGCCGTGAAGACGGCTATCATGATCTTGAAAGCCTGATCGTCTTTGCCGATGTTGCCGATGAACTCGAGGCGCATCAGGCCGATGCGGATAGGCTCGATATTTCGGGGCCGTTTGCCTCGGCGCTGAGCGGCGGCGGGGTTAATCTCGTGCTCCGCGCCATTGGCGCTTTCCGCCAGCGCTGGCCCGGGACGGTGCCGGAAGGGATCGCGGTGAATTTGGTCAAGAACCTGCCGGTTTCGGCAGGGATCGGTGGCGGTTCGGCCGACGCGGCTGCGGCTTTGCGCATTTTGGCGGCTATGTCCTCGGAGACTATTCCGGTCTCCGAATTGGCCGATCTCGCGGCGACATTGGGCGCCGATGTGCCGGCCTGCTTGATCAGCCGGCCGCTGGTTGCGCGTGGGGTTGGCGAGATTTTGTCGCCACTGCCGCAATTCCCGGATTGTCACGTCGTATTGGTCAATCCGCTGGTGCCGGTCTCGACGCCCGACGTTTTCAGGCGTTTGCGCGCACACGACAATTATCCGCTGCCGGCCCTGCCGGAACCGATGACGCGCCCCGCGCAACTCGGGCTGTGGCTGGCCGAAACGCGCAATGACCTGCAGCCGCCAGCGGTCAAGCTCGTGCCGGTGATCGGGGAGATCGTCGACGATCTCGCTCAGACGCAAGGGTGTATCCTGTCGCGCATGTCGGGATCAGGCGCGACCGTGTTCGGGCTATTCGGCTCTGAAGGGCAGGCGTATCAAGCCGCGCAAGTTATGCGCGAGCGCAATCCCGATTACTGGGTTGCTGCGGCGCCATTGCTGACGCCCTAGGCGCTAGGATGCGCGGCTGACGCTGTGCATCACCACATCGGCGAGGAGTGTCTTCATCTCGCTTTCGGGCAGGTTTGCCAGCGCAGCAACAGCGGCATCGGCATGCGCGCGGGCCTTGTCGAGCGTGCGGTTGAGCGTGTCGTAACGATTGAAGATGGCGACGACCTGATTGACTTCGAGATCCGACGCGTCGGCATTGCCGAGGGCTCCGGCGATAATGGCGCGTTCGGCTTCATTGCCTTCGGCGAGTGCCAGGATCACCGGGAGGGTCATCTTGCCTTCGCGAAGATCGTCGCCGACATTCTTGCCCAACGCGCCGGACTGCCCACCATAGTCGAGGGCGTCGTCGACGAGTTGGAACGCATTGCCCAGTTCAAGGCCATATTGGGCAAGTGCGGTGCGGCCGGCGGCATCGGCGCCACCCGACATGGCGCCGACTTCGCAGGCAGCTTTGAAGAGGATGGCGGTCTTTGCGCGAATGACTTCGGCATAGTCCGCTTCAGTGGTGGAGAGATCGCCGGTCTTGGCGAGCTGGAAGACTTCGCCCTCGGCCATGACAGCAGATGCAGCGGAAAGGACCCCGAGCGCATCGATGTCCCCGGTTTCGACCATCATCATGAAGGCCTGACCGAGGAGGAAATCGCCCACGAGAATGGACGCCTTGTTGCCCCAGACCATGCGCGCCGCCGGCTTGCCGCGGCGCATGTCGCTTTCGTCCACCACATCGTCGTGGAGGAGGGTGGCGTTGTGCATGAATTCAACGGCAGCAGCAAAATTGACTTCATTGCCGATCCCCTTGCCGAAAAGCAGGGCCGCAGCGACGGTCAGCATCGGACGCAGGCGCTTGCCGCCGCTCTCGATGAGGTAGCGCGCGAGCTCGGGCACCATGTCGACATGGGATTCAGCACGGCTCAGGATCAGGCTATTGACCCTGGCCATGTCATCGGCCGTTGCCGCCAACAGCTTGTCGACCGCATTGCCCGCCGGGATGTTATTCTTTTGGGTCAGAACTGAGACCGCCATTACCGTCCTCGTTTGCCGCGCGGCGGCAAATCGGTTGAGCCTATGAGGTCCGCGCAATAAACTCGCGCTGAACCAGCCATCATGGTGCGATGTCCCTAGACCAGCCAAGTGACTTTGTAAAACACCAAACCACAACGCGCGATGCCTTTTTGGGCGGCCGGATCACTCTGTCGCAGCCGGAAAAGGGATTCCGAGCGGGGCTGGACAGCGTGCTGCTGGGGGCGGCGGTGCGGGCTGGGACGGGTAGGCTGCTCGATCTTGGCGCCGGGGTTGGGACGGCGGGGCTCGTATCGCTATCTCTTGGTCGGACGGCAAATGCTGTGCTGGTGGAACGGGATGCGCCGACGGCGGAGCTTGCGCGGGAAAATATTGAGAGCAATGGGTTTGGCGATTATGCGGCGGTCATAACGCTCGACATATTGGCGTCCGGACCCGCCAAGCGTGCTGCGGGGTTGCCGGAAAACCATTTCGATACGGTCATTGCCAATCCACCGTTTTTCGAGGTCGGGCAGGGGACATTGGCGCCGGAAGCTAGCCGGGCGGACGCACGGCATATGGACGGCTCGGCGCTCGATGCCTGGGTCCGCTGCGCTGCGGGTTGCACGCGCGGCGGCGGCGAATTGATCGTGGTCTATCCGGCACAGGGGCTCGTGCCCTTGCTCAATGCAATCACCATGCGGTTCGGGGCCGTGACAGTGCTGCCGATTGCGCCGCGGGCGGGCGAGGCCGTGACGCGACTTTTGGTTCGTGGGGTCAAGGGATCGCGGGCGCCGCTAAAAATGCTTTCGACGCGCGCCCTTCATGGCGCCACTGGCCGCGACTTTGCGCCCGAATTCGACGCAATTTTCCGTGGTGAGGCAGCACTCGACTGGTAAATCAGGCGACTCGTGCCTAAATCACTGAAAAATATAGGAGAGGACATGGCCGAGACGGTTGCCCCCAAGCCCAATTTCCTGGCCCGGCTGCTGCGCCGCCCGCCCGTCATTCCTGTGGTCCGTCTGCAAGGCGTGATTGCTGCCGAGCAGCGGCCGGGACGCCTCAATATTGACGCTGTCGATCCCTTGTTGAAGCGGGCTTTCAGCATGAAGGCGGCGCCGGCCGTGGCCATCGTCATCAATTCGCCGGGCGGATCGCCGGTCCAGAGCCGATTGATTTCCAATCGCATTCGGCAATTGGCCGACGAGAAGGGCAAGCGCGTACTGGTCTTTGTCGAAGATGCGGCGGCTTCGGGCGGCTATTTCATCGCCGTTGCGGGCGACGAAATTATCGCTGATCCCTCTTCGATCGTCGGGTCGATCGGCGTCATCATGGCGGGCTTTGGTTTTGTCGGAGCGCTCGAAAAACTCGGGATCGAGCGGCGCGTGCACACGGCGGGGCGGAACAAGTCGACGCTCGATCCCTTCCTGCCGGAAAAATATGAGGATGTGGAGCGGATCAAGCGCTTCGAACTCGATATCCATCAGGTTTTCATCGACCACGTAAAGCGTCATCGCGCCGGGCGGCTCAAGGCGGATGACGATGTGCTCTTTACGGGCGAATGGTGGCCTGGCCTGCGTGGGCTCGACCTTGGGCTCGTGGATAGTCTTGGCGAACTGCACACGACGCTGCGGGAGCGCTACGGCCAGAACATCGTGCTCAAACCCATTGCGCCGAAACGTCCGTTCTTTGCTATGCCGCGGCTCGGCTTTTCGGCGCGCGGTGTGGTAGAGGAACTCTCGACCAGTGTTGAGGATCGCGCGCTCTGGGCGCGGCTGGGCCTCTAGGAAACAGACCATGCTGCTGCGTATCCTGATTTTCACGGCCATTGCGGTGATGGTCTATCTCGGCATCCGCCGGATCTGGCGCGACTGGACGGCCAAATTTGACGGCGATGCCGAAGAAGCCAAACGCCTCCGCCGCGAACGCGATCTGGCGGAACGAAAGCGCCCCGATGTCATCGATCTCAAGCGGGATCGCGACGGAACGTTTCGGCCCAACGGGGGCGATGACGACAAACGCCGCTGAAATGCCAATGACTCGGCGGCAACCCGTTGACCCCGATGGGTCCGCCGACTACGTTCCGCGCGCTTTCTCCCGCCGGACCCAAGACCAATGACCGACCGCCCCGCTCACATGGACCCGAAGAATTCCTTCCAGGGTCTCATCCTGACGCTTCAGAATTTCTGGGCAGAGCAGGGCTGCGTTGTCTTGCAGCCTTATGACATGCAGATGGGCGCCGGCACCTTCCATACCGCGACGACGCTGCGGGCGCTGGGGCCGAAGCCGTGGAAGGCTGCCTATGTGCAGCCCTCGCGCCGACCCAAGGATGGGC
This sequence comes from uncultured Devosia sp., assembly GCA_913775215.1. Lineage (GTDB taxonomy): Bacteria > Pseudomonadota > Alphaproteobacteria > Rhizobiales > Devosiaceae > Devosia. The sequence continues at coordinate 9,330 of CAJYKO010000360.1, forward strand.
GCTATGGCGAGAACCCCAACCGGCTGCAGCACTACTATCAGTTCCAGGTTATCCTCAAGCCGTCGCCGGACAATATTCAGCAGCTCTATCTGGATTCGCTGGCCGCGATCGGGCTCGATGCATCTCTGCACGATATTCGCTTTGTCGAGGACGATTGGGAGAGCCCGACCCTTGGCGCCTGGGGTCTCGGCTGGGAATGCTGGTGTGACGGGATGGAAGTTTCCCAGTTCACCTATTTCCAGCAGGTGGCCGGGTTTGAATGCTCGCCGGTGCCGGGGGAGATCACCTATGGGCTCGAACGCCTCGCCATGTATGTGCAGGGCGTCGAAAACGTTTATGATCTCAACTTCAACGGTCGCGAAGGCGCTGAGAAGGTGACCTATGGCGATGTATTCCTGCAGAACGAGCAGGAATCGTCGAAATACAATTTCGAGGCCGCCGATACCGACATGCTGTTCCGGCATTTCGAAGACGCGGAGAAGGAATGCCGCGCGATTCTCGCCAAGGGCGCGGACGGAAACCGCCAGACCATGGCACTTCCTGCCTATGAGCAAGTCGTCAAGGCCTCGCACAATTTCAACATGCTCGACGCGCGCGGCGTGATATCGGTCACCGAACGCCAGAGCTACATTTTGCGTATCCGTGAACTGGCCAAAGCCTGTGGCGAAGCCTGGCTGCAGACCGCGGGTGGCGGCGCGGAATAATCCGCGCCCTTTGTGACCTAGACCGGTTCACCTTGAAATTGATTCAGGGGATTCCAGTTCCTGGTGATTTGTGATTCAAGATTGATGCTGGAGAGGAGGCCAGCATCAATGGCGGGACCTCTTTCGACTGACCTTCGTGAACGT
>CAJYKO010000361.1 GCA_913775215.1 uncultured Devosia sp.
GAAGTGGAGAGCTACGGCGCCCGCTTTGGGCTCGATGATCAGTTCGGGATGAGCAACGGCGAGAGGTTCGATGGCTCGAGCGATTTCCTCGGCGCCGACGACAAGTTCTTCGTCCAGCTCTTCCATCGAACCATCGGCGCGGCGGCGCTGAGACCCATGCGCACCGGCGACGGGCAAATGGAGAGGAGATAGAAAGCGGTCGATGTCGGCTATTTCACGGCCGGTGATCACGGCAAACGCATGACCAAATTCCTTGGTGGCGCGATCGAGTTGTTCGGCGAGATCGTTGGGGACCACCACCGCATCCGGGCGTTCGGCGATTTCAACGAGGGTGCCGTCGAAGTCGGTAAAGATAGCCAGCGCGGGCAGCGCGGCGCCATTCCGAATTAGCATTTCGTTCATAACTTCTCTCGCTGCAAATTATGGCTCATGGGAGCAAACGCGGCGGCGGGAGAAAGGTTCGCCACAGGGCAGACATGCACGTGGCGGGATTATGAACGACATCTAAATCACGCGTTCGTGATCGGTTCAGCGCTGGAGCGATATTGCTGCTCCTGCGTTGAGTGATCGCGAACCGGTGAAGAGACCGGCTCGGACTAAGTCGAGGGATTAAAAGACAAAATGCGTCCTATGCTCACCAAGCCAGTCCAATCGCAACTGATGCTGACCGCACTGTTTGTGGCGGCATTGAGCTTCATTACGCTGGCAGCATCTTTCGCTGAAATGCCAGAGGAGGAAGCCGCAATTTCGGTGGGGAGCAATGAATAAGAGCGATCAACAACAGGTCGAGCCACAGAGGGCGGAACTGTTTCGTGTTGTTATTCCGATGCCTAAATGCGCCGGCAGCGAAACGCTTGCTAGGCGACCTTTGAAGTCGCTGCGCAAGGGTCAGGCCAGCGGGATGCCTTTTTTGCCTTTGTCGCGCTGATAGACTGCGGATAGATCGGCGTAGGCGGCACGCAGATCATCGAGACGCCCCAGCAGTTCCTCGCGATGATTGCGATCAAGACTTGCCAGCATGTCACCAATCGAGCGACTTTTGAAAAAGGCGTTTTCGCGGTTGTACAGCGGCCGCTGAGGGTGGACTGCCTCGCGGTCGGGATCCGGCACGGCATAGACCGACTGCAGGATCTGAATATCGTATGGTATCGCGAAGCTGTCGCGGCTGTCTTCGTAGGTGAAGAGATAATATAAATTGTCAAAGCCGGCCCAAGTGATGCCCGACAGGCAGAGCGAGCATGGCTCGTGCGTCGTCAGGAAGACGCAGTCTTTCGTCGCTGGTCGCTGATCCTCAGGAAGTTCGAAGAACTTCTTGATGGCATGCATTTCCCCATGCCAGAGCGGGTTTTCGGTTTCGTTATTGGTTTCGGCAATGATCAGCGAGAGGTCGGACTTTCGCAGGATGGCGGCGCCGAAAAGCTTGTTGCCTGATGCAACGCCTTTAGCAGTCTTCGGGACGATGTCATGTTCGATGACATCGAGAAAGCGCTCAAGAAGACGGGCCGTTTCCAAGACTTACTCCTTGGCTTTGATGAGGCCGACCAGCGGAATATCGGCGCCATCGCGAAGGCGCATGCTATCGTCCGAAAGATCATAAGACGCTGTGGCAGCCAGCGCGGCGAAGAAAGCCTGCTCCTGCGCCATCAGATCGGGGCTGCAGGCCTTTTTAGTGCTTGCGGGGAGACCAAATTGCAAGCCGCCGGCTTCGACACTCGCCTGCGCGAAATAGTCGTTGCACCCGGCGTGTCCGTCGACGCGCAGGTCCGAGGCGATGGAAAGCGTAATGGGGCGGCTACCGGTGACGGGCGTGCCGGCGATGCTGGTGACCTGCCAGGCGGTGCCGACCAGATCGGATTCTATGACCGGTTCGACGACGGGCTGTGGACCGGAGTAGCGAGCGACAATGATGGTTGTCGCGGCGGCTGCGTTGAGGTCGACGGGGACGGGGGCGGGACTGCGGAAAAGGATCGAGCTGCCGAGCCGGATGTCGGCGACGAGGCCATATGACCGGCTCGAGCCGGTGAGGTCAGACCGGATGCCGAGGGCAAACTGAAGTGGTGGCTGTGCGCCGGCAGGAACGGATGAACCGGCGCCAAGGACAGGATTGCCGTCGGGTAGAGTAACAAGGCCGACATAAAGGCTCGCACCGGCGGGAAGGGCGATGCGTTCGCGATAGGTTACCTCACCGGTCAGCGATAGGCCCTGCGCGCTGGCTGCGCCGGAGAGCAGCAGAAGCAACGAGACGATCGATATCAACCGAGTGAGCATTGCAAGCCTCCCTTTCGCCTTACCCTAGAGGGTGTTCTCGACGCTGGCGAGGCAAAGACGCATTTGCGGTTAAGCGCCGCGTTCGCGGTGGCTTACGATGATGGGCTCCGGGAACGTGTGTTCTTCGAGATTGTTGCCATCGCCACCGCGATCGACCACCAGAAAATCTGTTTCCCTTTCGAGCACTGTCAAGACGCCGTGCCAGGTGTTCATGGCGATGTTGATGCCCTGGCCCGGGCCTGGAAGGAAGGCGCGGATATTGGCAGGGGTGCCACCGGCATCTTCGGCGACGATGACGAGCCAGTGTGCTTCACCCAATGGATAAAAGGCCTGGCTGCCGAGGGGATGACGCTCGACGAGGGTGAGGCTGAGCGGGAGGGCATAGGGCTGGCCGCGGAAGATCGA
>CAJYKO010000362.1 GCA_913775215.1 uncultured Devosia sp.
CCGATCTGGTGGTCGAATTTGAAAGCGCGCTCCGGCAGCGGCGGCGCGGGCAGGTGATCCGGCTCGAAATCGAGCGCAGCATGCCGCGTGGGCTGCAGCGCCAGATCGGCGAGCAGATGGGCATCAAGGATGCCGACGTGTTTGTCGTGCAGGGCTTCCTTGGCCTGGCCGACGCGCGCAAAATCTGCGATGTCGACCGCGCAGACCTTAAATTCCCGCCCTATATTGCGCGCTTCCCCGAACGGATTCGCGACTACAATGGCGACAACTTCGCTGCCATTCGCGCCAAGGATATCCTGGTCCATCACCCCTTCGAAAGCTTCGACGTGGTGGCGCAATTTCTGATGCAGGCGGCGCGTGATCCGGATGTGGTGGCCATCAAGCAGACGCTTTACCGCACCTCATCTGATAGCCCGATCGTCAAGGCTCTGGTGATGGCGGCAGAGGCCGGCAAATCGGTGACCTGTCTGGTCGAACTCAAGGCCCGGTTCGACGAAGAGGCCAATATCCGCTGGGCTCGCGATCTCGAACGCGCTGGCGCCCAGGTGGTCTTTGGGTTCATTGAACTCAAAACGCACGCCAAGATGAGCCAGGTGGTGCGGCGCGAAAAGGGCAAGCTCGTCAGCTATTGCCATATCGGCACCGGCAATTATCACCCGATCACCGCCAAGGTTTACACCGACCTCAGCTTCTTCACCATCGACCCGGCCGTGACGCGGGATGTAGCGCGCGTCTTCAACTTCATCACAGGCTATGCGCGTCCAACCGAGCTCGAAACCATTGCGGTATCCCCGGTGAACCTGCGCGAAACGCTGATCAATAATATCGGTCGCGAAATTGAATTTGCGCGCAGCGGCCAGCCCGCTTCGATTCTCCTCAAGATGAACTCACTGGTCGATCCGCAGGTGATCGACGCGGTTTATGACGCAAGCCAGGCCGGCGTGAAAATCGACCTGATCGTGCGCGGCATCTGCTGCCTGCGGCCTGGTATTCCGGGGTTCTCGGACAATATCCGCGTCAAATCGGTGGTTGGCCGATTCCTCGAACACAGCCGCATCTACTGCTTCGGCAATGGTGAGGCGATGCCCTCGCAACGCGCCTTGGTCTACATTTCCTCTGCCGATATCATGGGCCGGAACCTCGACGGACGTGTTGAAGTGATGGTGCCGATTCTCAACAGAACCGTGCACAAGCAAATTCTCGATCGGATCATGGTTGCCTATTTGCGGGACAATCAGCAAAGTTGGGAAGTCTTGCCCGATGGCAGTTCCCATCGGCTCCGCGTGGCGGAAGGGGCGGAACCCTTCAATGCCCACAACTATTTCATGACCAATCCGTCTCTGTCCGGCCGTGGCAGCGCCGGCATTGGAGATGGCGACGAGGGCTGAATTTGACGCAATTCTGGGGGGTCGATGCCGATCCGACGGCTCAGGGTCGTCTGAAGGGCGCATTGCCGGTGGCAGTGCTCGATATCGGTTCGAACTCGGTTCGTCTGGTGGTCTATGAGCGGCATGCTCGCTCCTTGACCCCGCTCTACAACGAAAAATCGTCCTGCGCCCTTGGGCGCGGCATTGCCCAAAGCGGGCGCCTGGCCGACGAAAACGTCGCCAAGGCGATCGATGCCATCAAGCGGTTTGCGCTGGTGGCCAAGATGATGCGCGTGGGGCAGGTGCATATCCTGGCAACCTCCGCCGTGCGCGACGCCGCCAACCGGGAAGAGTTTGTGTCCGCGGTCGAATCGATCATCGAATCGCCGGTGCGGGTGCTGTCCGGTGAGCAGGAAGCGCATTTTGCGGCTCTCGGCGTTGTTGCGGGCATACCCAATTTCGATGGGGTCATGGGCGATCTAGGCGGCGGCAGCCTCGAACTCTCGACGGTCGCGAAAGGCCTGGACGGCGAAGGTCAATCCTACGAACTTGGCGTGATCCGCCTGCAGGATGACGCTGATGGCTCGCCAAAGAAGGCGGCGGCACTGGTGCGCGATAAGCTCGCAACCTCGCTTCTTGCCAACTACAGCCCCGGCAAACAATTCGCCGCCATCGGCGGCACCTGGCGCTCCCTCGCCAAGCTTCATCTCGAATTGCGCGATTATCCGCTCCACATGGTTCAGGACTATGTGGTGCCGGCTGAGGAAATGATCGCGGTATGCAACGAGATCGTTGCCGCCGAATCGCTGAAGAATTATCCGGGCTCGGGTAGCGTCTCCAATTCGCGTCGCGAACTGGTCCCCTTTGGCGCTGCGGTCTTGGCCGAGGTTCTGCGGGCAGGGCGGTTTGAGAGTGTGGTGTTTTCGGCGCTCGGCGTCCGCGAAGGCTATCTCTATGGCCTTCTCTCGGAAGCGGAAAAGCATGTCGATCCGCTGATCCAGGGCGCCGAAGAGCTGTCTGTCTTGCGCTCGCGCTCACCCGCGCATGCGGCCGATCTCGTGGAATTCACCGCCCAATATTTTGACGCCGCGGGCATAGCCGAGACTGCCGAGGAAAAGCGCTTGCGTCAGGTCGCCTGCCTTCTTGCCGATATCGGCTGGCGGGCGCATCCCGATTATCGCGGTCCACAAAGCGTCGACTCGTTGGCCTATGGATCGCTGACCGGGGTCGACCATCCAGGCCGCGCCGTGCTCGCCCAGACCATCGCTGTCCGCTACGACGGACTCAAGAGCAAGTCGGCCAATAGCCTCAATTCCCTGGCGTCAGCGGAGATGATCCGGCGAGGGCGCCTGCTCGGTGCGCTGTTCCGTGTCGCCTATCCGATGAGTGCAGCCATGCCGGGCATTCTGCCGCGCATACGTTTCCGCCTGGAGAGCAAGACGCTGGTGCTGGCCCTGCCGTCCGACTTCGCCTTTCTTAATGGCGAACATTTGCGCAACCGGCTCAATCAGTTTGCGAGCTTTGCCGACCATGAGGATTCGCGGGTCGAAGTCGGCTGACCCGCGAGACTTATTCCGCCGCTTCTGCCTGAGGCACCGTGAATTCGACAATACCCTTGCGGGTTGCCACAAGGCCGATGCGGCCGTGCTTGATGGCCAGGGCTTTTTCGCCGAAGAGCTTGCGGCGCCAGCCCTTGAGGGCAGGGACATCCGCATCGTCGTCCAAAACCAGCGCGTCGATTTCGTCCGAGGTCGCGAGAATACGGGCGGCAACGCCGTGTTGTTCGGCAACCGATTTCAGCAACACGCGGACGAGATCGCCGACGGCGCCCTTGGGCGATGGACCTCGATAGCGTTCGGGCAGGACCGGAAGGTCTGCCTTGCTGATCGCTTCGACGCCCTTGAGCAGTTCGATGATTTCGGCTGCGGCTGAGCTGCGGCCAAAGCCGCGCGGCACGGCGCGGAGCTTGTCAAAGGCATCCGGTGTCAGTGGCCGCTGCATGGCCAGATCATAGAGCGCGTCGTCTTTAAAGATACGGCTGCGCGGTTGATCGGTCAGTTGTGCCTTGCGCTCTCGCCATTCGGCCAGAACCTTAAGGGCCGCAAGATCGCGCGGGCGGTTGATCTTCATCTTCAACCGCTCCCAAGCCTGCTCAGGCTGGACGACATAGGTGTCGATGCTGCGCAGTGTCGTGAGCTCGTCCTCGACCCAATCCCAGCGGCGGGTCTGTTCGACCTGCTTTCGCAGCTCGCGATAGATATCGCGGAGATAAGTCACGTCGGCGAGCGCATAGAGGCGCTGTTTTTCCGAGAGGGGACGAGCAGACCAATCGGTGAAGCGCGAGGATTTGTCGAGTTCGACCTTACAAATCGCACGAACAAGGCTGTCATAGGAGGCACTGTCGCCGAAACCGCAAACGCTGGCTGCGATCTGCGTGTCGAAGATGTTGTGCGGCACGGCGCCGGTCAGTTTGACGAAGATTTCGATATCCTGCCGTGCGGCGTGGAAAACCTTGGTTACCGCGGGATTCGCAAGGAGAGCAAAGAAGGGCTTGAGACTAAGACCATCGGCCAAGGGATCGATGAGAACGGCTTCTTCGTCGGTAGCTGCCTGGATCAGACAAAGGCGCGGCCAATAAGTGGTTTCGCGCAAGAATTCTGTATCAACAGTTACAAAGTCGAACTGGGCTGCACGCTCGCAGAAAGCCGAGAGCGCCTCTGTGGAAACTATCAGGTCCATACGGCTACCGTCTCAATATCGTCAACTTCGTTCCTAGCAGGTGCTGAGGGATTGCTCCACCTCGGATTTCCGCCTCAGCCATGGAAAGCCCCAGTGCTTGACAATCGGGGTGCTCCATGCGCTTTTCGCGCCCGAGAATCCGGCCCTTTTTGCTCAATTCGGAAAAGAAAATGACGACACATCGCTACCGTACCCACACCTGTGGCGCCCTCACGGCGGGTGATGCCGGCAATAATGTCCGTCTGAGCGGCTGGGTCCACCGTATCCGCGACCATGGCGGGCTACTGTTCATCGACCTGCGCGACAACTACGGCATTACGCAATGCGTCATCGATCCCGATTCTGCTGCCTTCGCGCAGGCGGAAAAGGTGCGCTCGGAATGGGTGCTGCGCATTGATGGTGAAGTGAAGCTGCGCGACGCCTCGGCCGTGAACAACAACATCCCGACCGGCGCGATCGAAATCTTCATCCGCGAAATCGAAGTGTTGTCGGTGGCCAAGGAGCTGCCGATGCCGGTATTCGGCGATGCCGAATACCCGGAAGACATTCGCCTGCGCTATCGCTTCCTCGATCTGCGCCGCGAAAAGCTGCACGCCAATATCCTTAAGCGCACCAAGATCATCTCGGCCATGCGCGCCGGCATGGGCGGGGCGGGCTTCACCGAGTTTTCTACGCCGATTCTGACGGCCTCGTCGCCAGAAGGCGCGCGCGACTTCCTTGTGCCAAGCCGCATACATCCGGGAAAATTCTTCGCGCTGCCGCAGGCGCCGCAGCAATATAAGCAGCTTCTCATGGTGGCCGGCTTCGACCGCTACTTCCAGGTTGCACCCTGCTTCCGCGACGAAGACCCTCGCGCGGACCGTCTGCCCGGCGAATTCTACCAGCTCGACCTCGAAATGAGCTTCGTGACCCAGGAAGAAATCTGGGAAACCGTCGAACCGGTGATGACTTCGGTGTTCGAGCAGTTTGCCGATGGCAAGCGTGTCACAAAGAGCTGGCCGCGCATTCCTTACGATACAGCGATCCGTAAATATGGCTCGGACAAGCCCGACCTGCGCAACCCGATCGAGATAGACGCTGTCACCGAGCATTTTGCCGGTTCGGGCTTCAAGGTGTTCGCCAACCAGATCGAGGCAGATCCGAAGGTCGAGGTCTGGGCTATTCCGGCCAAGAATAAGGCCGGCGCCGAGTCGATCGGCCGGGCGTTCTGCGATCGCATGAACGCTTGGGCACAGGGCGAGGGCCAGCCGGGCCTTGGCTATATCTTCTTTAAGGATGGTGCCGGTTCGGGCCCGATCGCCAAGAACATCGGTGAAGAGCGTACGGCTGCGATCAAGGCACAGTTCGGCCTTGAGGACGGCGATGCCGTGTTCTTCGTCGCTGGCCGCCCGGAGAAGTTCTACAAGTTTGCCGGCGAAGCCCGCACCAAGGTCGGTACCGATCTCGGCGTCGTCGACACCGAACAATTCGCGCTTTGCTGGATCGTCGATTTCCCGTTCTACGAATGGAGCGAAGAAGAAAAGCGTATCGACTTCGCGCACAACCCGTTCTCCATGCCGCAGGGCGGAATCGAGGGTCTGAACTCGGCCGAGCCGCTTTCGCTCAAAGCCTATCAGTACGATGCGGTCTGCAACGGTTTTGAAATCGCCTCCGGTTCGATCCGTAACCAGGAGCCCGAGACCATGGTCAAGGCTTTCGAGTTGACTGGAAAGTCGCGCGCGGAAGTCGAAGAGCAGTTTGGCGGTCTCTATCGTGCCTTCCAGTACGGCGCGCCGCCGCATGGTGGCGCGGCGTTTGGTATCGACCGCATCGTCATGTTGCTTTGCGGCGTTGCGAATCTGCGCGAGATCACGGCCTTCCCGATGAATCAGCAGGCGGAAGATCTGCTGATGGGCGCGCCGAGCCCGGCGGATAACAAGCAACTCCGCGAGCTCAGTATCCGACTCAACGTTCAGTAAGTTGGGTTAAAAGACGATTTGAAAAGCGGGTCGAAAGGCCCGCTTTTTGCTTTTGCACTAAGGCTTCGGCGTCTGGTTAAGGCGTCCTTAATCCAGGCGGCGCTAAAAATGTGCAAAGCCATGGTGAAGTGGATTCGTAGGTGAAGGCCAAGTTCTCGCACGTTCTTATGTTGCTGGGCGGCCTGCTGGCCTTCGTTCCGATCCTTTCTGTCGACACTGCGCTCGACGGCTATGTGCGCGGCAAGGAGACGGCGGCGCTTCAGGCCCGCATAGACGCCTTGAGCGCCGAGATTAGTTACAATGCCAACAATGCTGTCAGCGTGCTGCGCAAGGTGATTGCGGATAGTCCGTCCTTCTGCACACCGACCTTCACCGGCATCGCGCAGGCGGCAATCGAGAGCAGCTACAACGTCAAGCAAATCCTCGTCGAAAACATGGACGGCGTGCAGTATTGCGACGCACTCGGGCGCAATGTTTCGCACTCACCACTGTCAGCATCTCAACCGGTGCCGGGGCTGACCGAAACCATTACCGTGGTTAAGTTCGCCGACATGAATATGCCGGCGCTCAAGATTTCGCAGGTCTTGGGCGGGGTACGTCGCGTTTCGACTTTCGTCCCGCTCATGGCGACAACCCGAGAGGCCTTGATCGAAGGGTTGCCGCAAGGGGCAATGCTCGACATCGCGCTGACAAGCGGCACTCCTGTGCTGTCGATAGGCGAGTCGCTTGAATTCGAACGCTGGGTCAATCGTCAGGACTATCTCGCTGTTCAGAGCTATGCCGGCGAGCTCCCGATCAAAGTCCGTTACCTAATGCCTTTCGCGGAAGCGCGGGCCGGCTACGCGGATCTCGATGTGGTCTTCACCGTTCTCGCCTGCATCGGCAGCGCTGCACTACTGCTGCTGACGCTGGCCTATGCGCGTCGTTCGCGAACGCCATCGTTCGACCTTGAGCGCGCCATCGGCCGTAACGAAATCAAGCCCTATTACCAGCCGGTGATCAATCTGCGCACCGGCGCCCTCGTCGGCTGCGAAGTGCTCTGCCGTTGGGAAAAGCCCAATGGTGAGATCGTGCCGCCAGGGGTTTTCATCGACTTTGCCGAAGCCTCGGGCATGGCTATCCCGATGACTCTCTCGCTGATGCAGCAGGTACGTTACGACATCAGCGAACTCGCGCAGAAAATGCCTGGCCTCAAAATCTCGATCAACCTGTTTGAGGGGCATTTCCGCGACGTCGGTATTGTCGACGACGTGCAGGCCATCTTCGGCAATTCGCCGATCAGCTATGATCAGCTCGTGTTCGAAATCACCGAGCGCCGTCCGCTGGAAAACTCTACCGCCGTCAATAGCGTTATCTCTGGCCTCCATGCGCTTGGCGCCAAGATTGCCATGGACGACGCGGGCACGGGCCATTCGAACCTTGCCTATATCGCAACCCTCGGCGTCGATGTCATCAAGATCGACCGCATTTTCGTCGACATGGTCAAGCCGGGAACCACACAGGTTGCGGTGCTCGATGGCCTGATTTCGATGGCCGCCAACCTCGGCTGCGAAATCGTCGCCGAAGGTGTCG
>CAJYKO010000363.1 GCA_913775215.1 uncultured Devosia sp.
ACCGATAGCGCGCCAAATAGCCGCCATCGCCAAACGGAATGAGAATTTCCCGAAATGGATCAAGATTGGGCAGTTGTCGCCCCGCCTGGGGCATAGCTGTTACCGCAATAAGCCGCTCACGAATGGCTGCAACTGCCCGTTGGGCAGCGCGCGGATTTTTATCAATCAGGAAGCGCCTCAGGCGGCTAATGTCAGCAATAGCGGCCTCGGTAAGCCTCAAGTGTGGCAAGGCGGAGCGTCCGTTTCCTCATCGGTTCCCCAAGTGTCCATCCAGGCGAAAACTTCGTCGCCTGTCAGGTGCAGACCCGTTTCCTGGTAATTTTTCCAGGACGCCAAAGTCGCTTCGTCGAAGCTGAGCTGCGCCTCTTCCTTCTCTACATATGTACGAATAGCTTCGCGCATGATCCAATGCGACGAGCGCTGTTTGCTCTCCGCCAGCAATTGAATACGCTCGCGCATATCGTCATCGAGCTTGACTGAAACGGCCAAGGAAACCTCCGGTATTAACTTTTAATATCGTAGTCCCCTGCCGCCCAAATGTCCACCGGCTTCCCCCCAGAAAGAAAACGGCCCCAGCTTTCGCCGGGGCCAGAGATGACGCTTGGGAGGTCGCGTCAAACTTGAAAAGGATCAGTGGTGCGCGCCGCTCATCTCGCGCAGCTCTTCGACCGAGCGGACCTTCTTGCGGGCAGCACCATCCCAGTCGCGCGTCTTGACCGTCGACTTGGCAATCCGCTCCTTGGCCGCCGGCACGGCGTCGGCATATTGAGGCAGCCACTTGGCCTGCGCCACCACCATCTCGTCGACCATGGCCCAGACTTCGTCCGGCGTACAGATGGCGCCGACCAGCGGATCGTGCAGCACGGCGAGCTTGAGCGTATCGATATTGCCGGTCATCGCCGCCTCGACAGAAAGTCGCTGCACCGAAACCGAAACCGAGCACGTCGCCGCGCAGGCCGTCGGCAGGGTGATACCCTCGATCATGTTGATGCCGAAGCGGTCGACATAGCCCGGGCTTTCGATGATCGCGTCATCCGGCAGATTGGTGATAATGCCATTGTTGCGGCGGTTGAAATGCCCGCGATACGGCCTGCCGGTTTCAAAAGCCTCGATGATGTAGCTGGCGTGTTCGCTCGTCCTCTTGTGTTCGGAAAGCGGCTTGTTGGCCTGCTCCTTGAACATTGGGAAGTCGGTCTCGAACCAGTTCCGGCGCTCGGTGGAATAGCGCAAATAGCCGCCGGTCTCGCCATGGATCCAGTCGCTCATGTCGATCCAGCGATTGATCTCGTCCGGACGCTTCCGATACCAGGGGAGGTATTCGGACAAATGCCCATTCGACTCGGTCGAATAAACCCCAAACCGCTTCAAGACGTCGATGCGCACCTTTTCGGTTTTGGAATAAATCGGGTGCCGCTCAAAGCCCTCGATCAGCTCTTCCTTCTCGATCTTCCGACCCTTGGCGCGAATGTCGATATACCAGGTCTGGTGATTGATCCCCGAGCACACATAGTCGAGCTCGTCATCGCTGACGCCAAGCACCTGCGCGATCTGATGCGCCCCATGCTGCACACCATGGCAGAGGCCAACGACATTGACGCCGCCATACATGTCGGCCGCCCAGGTGTTCATCGCCATCGGGTTTGCGTAATTGAGGAACAGCGCACCCGGCTCGGCAACTTCGCGGATATCCTTGCAGAAGTCGAGGATCACCGGAATGTTGCGCTGGCCATAAAGAATGCCGCCCGCGCAGATTGTGTCGCCCACGCATTGATCGACGCCATATTTTAGCGGGATCGAAATGTCGGTCGCAAAAGCCTCGAGCCCACCGACACGAACGCAGCTCATGATGTAACGCGCGCCAGTCAGCGCCGCGCGGCGATCGGTCGTTGCCGTCACCTTGGCCGGCAGCTTGTTCACCGACACGATGGTCTCGATGATCTGCTTGACCATGTCGAGGTTATGCGGATTGAGGTCCGTCAGCGCGAATTCGCAGTCGACGAATTCGGGCACTTTCAACAAGTCAGAGATCAGCGTTTTGGTGAAGCCGACCGACCCAGCGCCGATCACAGCAACCTTGAATGACATATTCCCTCCCGTGCACCGCTCGGCGGTAACGTAATGTTACCAATAGCTAGCCGCTGCGTGCCCGGCGGTGTAGAGAAAGCTTGTGCGATCATGGGTAATTTTGTGCTCTCCAGTCTTCTCGAACACGGCCACGATATCCGCACGCTGAACCTGCCGCGCAGTGCCGCTCCGCTCCATTGCATGAGCGTCAGCGCCGGCTATGAGCAACGCCGCAACGAAGTCTATTCATGGGACGGCACAAAGCGCGGCACTGCCCCTTTCCTCGTCATTCAGCACACGACGCTGGGCGAAGGGCGACTCGATTATGCAGGCACGCGTCACCGGTTAACCCCCGGAAAAACCATGATAATCACCGTTCCGCACGCGCACCGCTATTGGCTGGAGCGCGGCGGCGAGTGGGAATATTTCTGGCTATTGCTCAATGGCCGCGAAGCCCTGCGCCTCGCCCGCGAGATCATCGAAAACGCCGGACCAGTCATCGAAGCAGCCGCCGCCCACGTCGATCGCCTCGCCAGCGCCTGCCTCGACGTCCTGCAGATGACCGAGCCCGCGCCGGGCCTCGCATCCAACGCCGCCTATACCGCCATGACAAGCCTTCATGATGCAGTATTCGGCAGCCGCCCTGTCGCCGAAAAACCAATTCAATCAAGCATTTCGCGCGTAATCTCCCACATCGAAGCCAACATCGCCGCGCCCCTGCCCGTCGAGCGCCTCGCCGCGGTCGCCGAACTCAGCCGCGCCCACTTCGTCCGCCTTTTCAGCGCCGAAACCGGCACTGCACCGTCCGATTATGTCCTCGAAAAGCGCCTCGAACGCGTCGAGCGCCTGCTCCTTGCCACCGAAATGTCGGTGGCCGATATCGCCGCCGCAACCGGCTTTTCGGACGGCAATTATCTGGCTAAGGTATTGAGGCGCCGCCGCGGCCTTGCGCCGCTGGAATTCAGGGCGGCCGGCCGCAAAGCAATTCTATAGACGCATTCGCGGCCGAAGTTGCGCGTAAATACCATAGACCCCGATCACTGGCCGTTAAGCTTATAGTGAGGAAGCTGTGGACCTTAACGGGCCTTAAGAACTCCCATCGCAAACTGGGGATGACAGAGGAAAACTTCCATGACTCTAATTCGCCTTCTTGCAGCTTTCGGCATCGCGGTAATTACCGCCATAACGCCTGTGTTCGCGCAGGATTTGCCC
>CAJYKO010000364.1 GCA_913775215.1 uncultured Devosia sp.
GCCCGGCGACGGATTCTGGCGACCGCGAGTCATAGCGATCGTCAAATAGCCCCAGCAGTTCGATGTCCTTGTCCGCGCCGTTCTGGATTTGCTCGATGAGGATTTCCGCATCCCGCCCGCCGCCGACAATCACGGCACGCCGCTTCAGCCGCCCAAGATTGGTCCAGCGCAGCACGAGAAACCGCAGTGCCAGCCGGTAGGCGATCAAAACGACCGCGCCCGAAACGAACCATGTCAATAGCCAGACGCGGGAGAGCATGTCCCCCGCCTTGAAGAAGAAGATGGCAGCCGTCACCACCGCCATGACGCAGAGCCATACGCCCAGCACCTGACCAAACTGTCCGACCACCCGGCGATAGGTCGTGATGCGGTGCGCGCGGATTAGATTGAGCCCGATATTGGTCGCAAGAGAGGTGCCGACCACGACCGAGAGATAAAAGCCTTCCTGTCCCGGCGGCACATAGACGGCATGGATGCCGTAGCCGAGTATGATCAGCAGCAGGGCCTCAATGACCTGGGCTGCCCCAACGATAACAGTGCCCGAATAGGTGCGTTCAACCGGACGGGCGGCGATCTCGACGGCGGCATCCGATAGCGTCGAACCGTCCCCTGAGGACGCTCTGGCGGCATGGTCCGCGAAGGCCTGCTTTGGATCGACACGAAACATGGATGCTACCGGTACTCACTCACTCCCGTCCGTATCATGGAGCCAAGGGGTTTATACTCGGTGAAACCGATGGTCAGGCTTTGCTGAGGATATCGCGATAGAGCGCCTCGATACGCCAAGCCATCGTCTCGAGTGAAAACTCCGTCTCGACCCGCTGCCGCCGTATGGCAAGCTCGGCCATCGCGGCATCAGGATCATCAAGCATCCGCTGCATCGACTTCGCCAGCGCTTCGGCATTGCCCGGTTCGACCAGCGTCTCCGTTGTCCCGGCAAAAATCTCTGGAATGCCGCCGACGCGCGTCGTCACCACCGGCAGCCCCGCCGCCGTCGCCTCCAGCACCACATAGGGCAGGGACTCCGCTAGCGACGGGATCACGGCATGATTGCCCATGGCAAAGACGCTACGCGCCGGCTGCGAGCCCACGAGCCTGACTTGTTCCTGCAGGGACAGCGCCGCGATATGGGCCTCAAGCTCTTCGCGCTGCGGCCCGTCTCCGGCCATCACCAGCATCACCGGCCGTCCATCGGCACGCTTCAATTGCTTGATCGCATCGACAAGCGAAAAAATGCCCTTGAGTTCACGCAATTCCCCGACGAACACGAAGTCCGCTGGATCGGCAACCTTCTCAACCGGCTCGAACTCACTTCGATCGAGCCCATTATAGATGATCTCTGTCCGGCAGGTCGGCGGCGCAATCAGCCGGCTATAGGTATCGCAGGCAAACTGGCTCTCGAAAACGATGGCGCCGGTCTTGCTCAGCAGCTTTCGTTCCAGCCAGTGAAACACTTTGCCACTGCGTGAGCGCGCCGAAAAATGCAGCACCCCGCCATGCGGCGTATAAACGGCCGCTGGCAATTTCCGTCCAAAATGCGCCAGCCGGGCGTAAAGCCCGCCCTTTGCGCCGTGCCCATGAAGAATGTCGGCTGAAACCTGTTTGGCGATCCGGCGGACCGCAAATGGCGCTGTGAGATCACCCCTGCCCAGCACCCGCGGCATCGGCATCGCGTGAATGCCGAGCGTCGCATAGTCGCGCAAGGCGTCCAGCCGTTTCGCCGTCTGTGCATCGCTCGCGAGCGCATCGACGATCAAGCCGACACTGTGCCCCCGCGCATGCAGCATGCGGGTGAGATCGGCGACATGGCGAAAAAGTCCGCCGACAGGCGCGCGCATCACCTGCAATATGCGCAGCGGTCTGTCCATTGAACCTAGAACCAGCGTTCTGAAACGACGACCGTGTCACCGGGATAAATCGGGAAGTCGAGATCGACATCGCCGCGGACCATCTCATTGCCCTGGCGGCGATAGACGGTGACATTGTTGCGGTTCGCCGTTTCGGCATAGCCGCCGGCCGTACTGATTGCCGCCCGCACCGTCATATTCGGCACATAGGAGAACTGGCCCGACGTGCGCACCGCGCCCTGAATGAAGAAGGGGCGATATTGCGCCACTTCGACAGCCACGTTTGGATTGCGCAGATAGCCGTTGGCCAGTGCCCCGGCGAGCCGGTTGGCGGCCACGGATGTCGTCTGTCCACGCACCTGCACCTGGCCCACGAGCGGGAAGGAGATCGTGCCATTGTCCCCGACGCGGTAGCTGTTGCTTAGCTCCTGATCGCCATAAACAGTCACTCGCACGAGATCCCCCGTGTCGAGCGTGTAGGGCCCCGTGGGCTCCACGAAATAACTTGCGGGCCGCGTGGTGGCGCACCCGGCAAGTGGCAGCATCAATGTGACGGCGAGTATGGGAAGCCAGCGCATGGTGAATCCGCGCGTTTGAATTGAGCCTCAGTCTTTCTGGTTATGGTTAAGATTTCCCTTATGTCCTTGCAGGGCAATTTGAATGTGATCGGCCGATTAACTGAATTTTGATAGCGAAGACCGATAGTGCGGCGGATGATGAGGACCTGCCGTGAGCGAATACGCCCCGACGATGCGCGATGCGCGAATTGATGTAGCCGCCGTCTTTGGCGCTGTAGGTCGGCGACTGCCGCGCATCATCATCATAACTTTGCTGGTCTTGGCTGCCGCGTTTCTCGTCTTGATGATGATGCCGCGGCTCTATGAGTCCTCGGCTTCTATTCTTGTCGAGCCGCGATCAAATGTTTATGCGCGCGCCGCCAATGAGCAGGCGCCCTCCAATACCGCAGGCGACGCCAGCGTCGTCTCGAGCCAGATCGAACTCATCAAGTCGCGCGATACTCTTCTCGGCGTCATCGACAAGCTTGACCTCCGCTCCAAGCCCGAATTCAACGGCAGCCAGTCCGGCTTTTCGCCGCTCGCCGTGATCATGCAGCTGATGGGTCGCAATTCCACGCCCATCAGTGTCGACGAGCGCGTCATGACCACACTCTATGATCGGATGACGGTCATTCAGGAGCGCGATTCACGCATCATCTCCATCCTTGTGCGCTCGACCGATCCGCAATTGGCTGCCGATATTGCCAATGCCGTTGCTGCCGCCCACGTTGCCCGTCGGGCGCAACTCTCGCTTGCCGACACCGCCGAGGCTTCCAGCTGGCTCCGCCAGGAAATCGATCGCCTCCGCGTTTCGGTCAACGAAGCCGAATCCAAGGTCGCCCAATACCGTGTGGACAATGACCTTTTCGTCGGCACCAACAATACGACCCTTCTCGATCAGCAGCTCTCGACGCTGACCACCCAGATTACCTCCGCGCAGGAACGCAAGAACACCGCGCAGTCACGCGCCGCCGTCATCCGTGGCCTTCTTGAACGGGGCCAGCCGATCGAAAGCGTGGCTGACGCCCGCAACTCGACCGTCATTCAGCAGCTCAGCCAGGAAAAAGCGCGCCTCCAGGGCCAGCTCGCACAGCTTTCAGCAACGCTCCTGTCCAACCATCCGACCGTCCGCGCCCTCAATGCGCAGATCGCCGAGCTCGATACCCGCATCAATCAGGAAGGTTATCGCGTCGCCGCAGCGCTTGAAGCCGAAGCCCAGGTTGAGGCCGATCTTGAAGCCTCGCTCCAGTCCGATCTCGCCCGTTTCAAGCAGACAGCCTCGACGGCCACCCAGGACACCGTCGCGCTCGATAGCCTCCAGCGAGAAGCCAAGGCTCAGCGTGATCTCCTTGAATCCTACCTGTTGCGCTATAACGAAGCCTCATCGCGCAATGACCCCAATTCGACGCTGCCAGACGTTCGCGTCGTGACCGAGGCCGTGCCTTCGGTCATTCCGGCCTTTCCCAAAACCACGCTCATTCTGACCGGCATCGGCATCGTCGCCTTCGCCATCCAGTTCGGTGCCGTGGTCTTTAGCGAGCTAATGTCCGGCCGCGCCCTCCGTCCCATCGAACCCTATTATCCCGCCGCTGCTCAGCAGTCGGCCGCCACGACACCGCTGCCCGCCGTCGTCTCACCGTCCGCTGGTCCCGTCGCGCCTCAGAACGCTTCCGAACCGGACGAAGCGGTGCGAGAATATGTCGAAGATCTGCCCGTTCATGCAGAAACGGTGCTTGTAGAAGAAGCGCCTCCACGGGCCTCCGAACCCGAACCGATTGATCCCAGCGCAGTTGCATCCGAGAACGCCCGCAATCTCCTTCGCGACCTCGCCGAGCGCCGCAATCAGCGCGAAGCGGCCCGCGCTGAGGTTGCCGTCCTCGACGATGCTGACTCAGCCGCCGTCACATCGATGCGTTCGGCAGGCCAAGAAATCACCGGCATGGTCCGCTATTCCGATCTCAATGCCGATATGGTTCTCGGAAAGACGCACCTGCTTCTCCTCGCCGATCACGGCAGCGCCGAACCAAGCCAGCGCATGGCCGATGCCCTCGTCGCGGACGCGCTCGGCAAGGGACTGAGCGTCGTCCTCATCGATGCCGGCAGTGGTTTCGTCGGTGAAAATCCGGGCCTCTCCGACCTAAGCCTCAACCGTGTTGGCTTCGGCGATATCGTGCAGAAATCGGCCGATCAGAGCTATGCAGAAGTCGCTTGGGGGCAGGGCGAGGTCATCGATCGCAGCTCCACCAAGCCATCGACACTCGTCGAAGCGCTCGGTGACATCTATGAAGTCGTGCTCGTGCTGACGGGCAAGGTCGGCAGCCGGTCGACCCTGCCAGTCTTTGCCGATCTCGGTGGCCGCGTCGTGCTCGTTATGGCTGAGGGTGAAGACCTTGATTCCGCCGACAGTGTGCGCCGCCAGTTGATCGAGGCCGGCCTACCACGCGTGGAACTCCTGGCCCTGGACGATGCCGTTGCGGCCTGATCCGCACGGCGCTCTGCAATGAAATACACCGCGATCCGCGCCGCTTTTGAACTCATCTGGCTGGCCCAGCTTCCTGCGCTCTCGCGAATGCTTTCCAAGTCGCGCGGCGTGATCTTTACACTCCATCGCGTCCTGCCCGAGCCACCCCCGGCCTTTTCGCCCAATGCAATCCTCCAGATCGAGCCGGACTTTCTCGACTACACCATCGAGCGCCTCCGCGATCTCAACATCGACATCGTCACGCTCGACGAAGCCATGGAGCGCCTTGCCGCGCCGAACAAGCCGCGCCCCTTCGTCGTCCTCACATTCGACGACGCCTATCGGGACAATCTGCAATACGCCCTGCCAATCCTCAGCCGTCACGAGGTCCCCTTTACCCTCTACGTGCCCACGGCCTTCGCCGATGGGGTCGGGGAAATCTGGTGGCAGGCCATCGAAGACATCATCGCGCGCCAGGAGGCCGTTGCCTTCACCGAAAATAGCGATGTCGAATATGTCGACACCTCCACAACGGCGAAGAAAAAGGAAGCCTTCGCCCGCCTTTATTGGCATATGCGCAAAATGCCCGAGCCTGAGCGCCGGAAACTCCTCGCCGAGTTCTGCGGCAATTACGGCTACGATCTCGAAAAACAGTGCCGCGATCTGATC
>CAJYKO010000365.1 GCA_913775215.1 uncultured Devosia sp.
GCCCTAGGCCGGTTCCCTTTTCCCGGGTCGTCATATAGGGCTCGAGCAGGCGCTGGCGGTTTTCCTTGGGCCAACCCTTGCCGTTGTCGGACACCGACACGCGGGCATGATTGCCTTCATAATGTGCCTCGGCCCTGATCGTGGGCTGCCAGTCAGGGCCCATATCGAGACCTTCGAAGGCTTCGACGGCGTTCTTGATCAGATTGGTCAAGGACTGCGAGACGAGGCGCGTGTCGAACCAAGCGTGGATCGTCTCATCTGGCAATTCGGTGACAATTGCAACTTCAGGAAGGCGCACGCTTTCAAGAAAGACGGCTTGTCGGATCGTATCGGACAGATCGGCGACTTCCGGGGCCGCCTCGGGCATGCGCGCGAAGGCAGAGAATTCGTCGACCATCCGGCCGATATCGCCGACCTGACGCACGATGGTGTTGATGCATTTGTCGAAAACGTCCCGATCGTCTTCGAGCTTGGCGCCATAGCGGCGGCGAAGGCGTTCCGCCGAGAGCTGGATCGGGGTCAGGGGGTTCTTGATTTCGTGGGCAATACGGCGCGCGACGTCGGCCCAGGCGCTGGTACGCTGGGCGGATTCGAGTTCGGTGATGTCGTCAAAGGTCAGCACATAGCCCTTGGATTCAGTGATCGAACCTTCGCGGGTGAGCTGGATCTGGTAGATGCGGCGATCGGTTTCGTTGCCGAGCTGGATCTGGTCGCGCACCTGGCCCCGACGCGCCGATTTCGCCTTGTCTATCGCCGGGGCAATTTCGGGAAGAATCTCTTCCATCGGCTCGCCCATCATCTCGATTTCGGTCTTGCCCAACATCTGGCAGGCGCGCGCATTGGCGAGGGTCACGGCGCCAAATGGATCGAGACCGATGATGCCGGCGGACACGCCTTCCACCACGGCCTCGGTAAACTGGCGGCGCTTCTCGTTGACCTCATTGGCCATCAGCAGTTCTTCGCGCTGCGTCTTGAGCTGCTGGGTCATGCGGTTGAAACCATTGGAGAGGTCACGGAGATCGCCCCGCCCTTCCTGCACCGGCACGCGCACATCGAGATCGCCGCCACTGACCCTGCGCGATGCAATCATCAGGTTTCGGATCGGGTCCACGAAGCGGTTGGCGAGCGCAATGCCGATCCACAAGGCGGATAGCAGCAGCACGACCACCAGACCGACATACATGATGGTGAAGGTGATCTGGAAGACCAGGCGGTTCGACGCGTATTCACGATATTCCGAGATATTATCGTCGGTTAGACGCATATATTGAAGTACTTCGGCATCGACGGGACGCGCAACGAAGAGGAAAATGTTGTCATAGCCGCGCAGCTTTATGATCGAGCCGACGAACTGGGTCTGCCCAGGAGCAATCTGGGTGGGAATGCCTTCGACGACACCGTCGGTCACCCCGGCGGGTGGCTTGGGATAGGCGCCGCCGACGCTGATCTGGGCACGCATGATCTCGTTTCCATCGCGGTCGAGCAGCGAAGTAAAGGGCAGCGAGCGGGTCACCGCGAGGGCCGTCAGAATGCGCTCGAAGCGCTGGCGATCCGAAATGTAGGTGGAGTGGGACTGCTCGAGCTCCGTCGCGACCCAGATGATGTCGTCGCGCAGAACCTGAGCGTGTTCCAGCATGTAAGAGCGTGCAACGAGGCGGCTGCTTTCCACCATGGATCTCGTGCGCTCTGAGAACCATTGGTCGAGGCCCTGATTGAGGGCGATGGTCGCGACGATGGCGACAAGAATGGCTGGAATGCCGGCGACGATGGCGAACATCGCGACCATCCGCATCTGCAGCGCCGAACCCGGAAGCTTCTGCATGCGCGCCTGGACGAGGAGGACAGCCTCGGTAACCACAAGCGCCAGAACCAGCAGCACGAGAAGGCCGGTGACCACCCAGATGATGGTCCAGACTTCCGGCGATGGCTCGATATTGGTGGTGCCCGACAGGATCAGGAACGACACCAAGGACATCAGGACCGAGGCGAAGACGACGAGGAAGCCGAGCACGCGCAGCGGTCCATTGCCCCCGCCGGAAAGCAGGGAACGCTGATCTGTCGTCCGGGCCTTGGTTTCGGCGGGTACGGCTATTTCGCTGCTGACCGCTTCAGTCATGCACTAATCGGTTCGCTCCGGCTTCTTGTTTCCTCACACGCTGCACGGTCGACGCTGCGCATGGCACGTTAGGCGAAAAAGCCTGACTGAAATCGCCCCACCCTTCAAGATAATTGTTGCTGAAATGTGACACTAAGTGGCGAGTTGGGGAAATCCTGCGGCTGGACAAGCCCTTAGCGGCGGCGCAAAGAGAAGGCGTTTTCCGAGCACCGAAATGACCGCCCCTGCCCTTCCAAACACCGATGCCGCCAGCCTCAAGGGCATGGCAATGGGGATCAGCGCCTATACACTTTTTGCCGTCCATGACGCCTTTATCAAGGGCGTGATCCATGCCCTGCCCGCTGCGCAAATCCTGTTTGTGCGCGGGGTGATCATCGTCGTGATCTGCATGGTGATCGGCAAGAGCTGGATGTTTCCGCGGCTCCTGGCCTCGTCCAATCGCGGCATGATTCTTGGCCGTGGCCTTCTGACGCTGGCTGCGTGGGTAATGTATTACAGCGCCGGCCGAGAGCTGCAGCTGGCCGAGATGACGACGCTCTACTATTTCGCGCCGGTGCTAACCACGATCCTCGCTGTTATTTTCCTAAAAGAGCGCCTGACGCTCGCCCGGGTCGGTGCGGCATCGATCGGCTTTTTCGGCGTTGTGGTTGCCGCCAATCCAAGCGGGTTTACACTCAGCCTGCCGGTCATCATGGTGCTGTTGGCAGCTTTGAGCTGGGCCATTGCCATGATCCTGATGCGGACGATCTCAAAGTCTGACAGCGCCCTGGTCCAGGTCTTTGCGCAGAACCTCATCCACGCGGTTGTCATGGGAGCAATCAGCCTTCCGTTCTGGCAGGGCATGGGGCCGACCGAGATCGCTTTCGTAGTGGTCGCGGGTCTCGTTGGCGGTTCGGCCCAGTTCATCCTTGTCGAGTCGGCCAAGCTTGTTCCGGCCAGCGTGCTCGGCACAGTCGAGT
This sequence comes from uncultured Devosia sp., assembly GCA_913775215.1. Taxonomy (GTDB): domain Bacteria; phylum Pseudomonadota; class Alphaproteobacteria; order Rhizobiales; family Devosiaceae; genus Devosia. The sequence continues at coordinate 3,076 of CAJYKO010000365.1, forward strand.
ATGGGGCGCTGATCTGGGCTTTCGTCTTCGGCTATCTCTTTTGGGGCGAGACGCCGCTGCTCAATGTCTATGTCGGCGCGGCCTTCGTCGTCGCGGCGGGGTTTTTGCTCGCCTGGACCGAGCACAGAACCCGCCGCAACCAGATGCGGCGCTAGTTGCGCCGGCTGTGCTTGACGATCTCGATCGAGTGCGTCCTGATTTTCTTGCGCAACGTGTTGCGGTTCAACCCCAGCAGATCTGCAGCCTTGATCTGATTTCCGCCACAGGCATTCAGCGCCATGGCAATCAACGGCGCTTCGACGCGGTCGATCACGCGCTCATAGAGCCCAGCAGGCGGCAGGTTGGGCTCATATTCGCGGAGCAGCTGGCTGACGTGGCTTTCGACTGCCGTCGAAAGATCGACTGGCCCAGCGGCACTGGTGACCGAAGGACGATCCGAAATGTTGAGCTCGTTCTGGACGATCTCGGCCGAAATGCTTTCATCAGCGTATAGTGCTGACAGCCTCCGGACGAGGTTTTCGAGCTCGCGGATATTGCCGGGCCAGGAATAGTTCTGCATCAGCCGGATTGCGTCGGGCGAGATGGTCTTTGGCGCTTCGCCCTCGCGCTCGGCGGCGCGGAGGAAATGCTGCACGAGATCCGAAATGTCGTCGATGCGCTCGCGCAGGGGCGGAAGGCGGATCGGCACCACGTTGAGGCGATAGTAGAGATCTTCGCGGAAGAGGCCCTGCCGGATCATCTGGCTGAGATCGCGGTGCGTGGCGGCGACGATGCGCACATTGGTCTTGATGGCACTGCGGCCGCCGACCATGGTGTATTCGCCTTCCTGCAAGACGCGCAGCAGGCGGGTCTGGGCATCCATCGGCATGTCGCCGATTTCGTCGAGGAACAGAGTGCCACCCTCAGCCTGCTCAAAGCGGCCGGATGAGCGGGTGTTGGCGCCGGTAAAGGCCCCTTTCTCGTGGCCGAAGAGCTCGGCTTCGATCAGGTCGCGGGGGATCGCGGCCATGTTGATCGCAACGAAAGGTCCATTGCGGCGCTTGCCGAAGTCGTGGAGCGCCCGCGCCACCAATTCCTTGCCAGTGCCGCTCTCGCCGGTAATCATCACCGTGAGGTCGGTCTGCATCAGCCGTGCCAGGGCGCGATAGATGTCCTGCATGGCGGCCGAACGGCCGACCAGGGGCATAGAATCGTTCTGCTCTTCGGCCTTGCGCTCGGCATTGCTGGGCTTCTTGGCATCAGCCAGGGCGCGCGACACAACTGAAAGCACTTCGGTGATGTCGAAGGGCTTTGGCAGATATTCGTAGGCACCAACTTCAGAGGCGCGGATTGCCGTCATGAAGGTGTTTTGGGCCGACATGACAATCATCGGCAGATCGGGCCGCAGCTTCTTGATCTTGGGCATGACCTCGAAGGCATTGCCATCGGGCATGGCGACGTCGGTGATGAGCACATCCCCTTCCCCGCGGCTCACCCAGTTCCACATGGTGGAGATATTGCCGGTCGGTCGGACTTCGTAGCCGGCTCGGGTCAGCGCCTGGTTGAGCACCATGCGGATGGCGGCATCGTCGTCAGCGAGCAAGACAACATGGCTCATTTCGTCGAGACCTCATCAGGGCTTTGTTGGAAGGCGCCGCTGGCAACGGGCAGAAGAATACGGAAACGGGTGCGGCCGGGCCGACTATCGCAGTCGATGACGCCGCCATGATCGCCGACGATCTTCGCCACCAGCGCGAGGCCAAGGCCTGAGCCGTTGGTCTTGGTGGTGACGAAGGGGTCAAACAGGAAGGGCAGCGTGTCGGGTGGCACACCGGGACCATTGTCCTCGATGACGATTTCAAGCGGCAGCGAGATACGCTCGGCGACGCCAGCCACGCTGATGCGGATGCCAGGACGGAATGCTGTTGACAGTCGGATTTCGGGTTTCTGTGTCCGTTCAAGGGCTTCTGCAGCGTTCTTCACCAGATTTAGGAAGACCTGGATCAGTTGGTCGCGGTTGCCGAACACGGGCGGAAGCGACGGATCGTACTCTTCAAAGAACGTAATGCCGCGCGCGACACCATTGCGTGCAAGGAGTTTTACCCGGTCGAGCACGACGTGAATATTGATCGGTTCGCGCTCCATCGGGCGCTCGTCACCGAAGACTTCCACGCGATCGATCAGGCCAACGATCCGGTCTGTCTCTTCGCGAATGAGACGCGCTAGGGGGATTTCGTCGGCGGCGACGGTTTGCTCGAGCAGTTGCGCCGCCCCACGAATGCCCGAGAGTGGGTTCTTGATCTCGTGCGCCAGCATGGCGGCAAGGCCCGTTACCGACCGCGCGGCACCGCGCGATACCATCTGGCGGTCGATCTTATCGGCCATGGTCCGTTCCTGGATCAGAACGGCCACGCGACCATCCTCATCAGAAATCGGGCTCGCGAAGACGTCGGCGATGCGTTCGTCGCCGAAGCGAGACGAACCTATGCGCACGCGATATTCCGTCATCGGTGCGCGGCGCAGCACGACGGTTTCGACAAGCGAAATGATTGGCGACCCGAATGCAATGAGGTCATCGAGCTTCTGGCGCGTCAAAACGCTCAGCGAGGCACCGAAGAAGGCCTCGGCGGCGTAATTGACGAATTGGATTTTCCGCGACTCATCGAGCACGATGATCGGCTGTGGCAGCGCCTGCAGAACTGAACGGGATGGAAAAGCATCGAGGGCAGACATGGCAGCGTTCATGCAGCCACACTCCATTCGTTGGAAAATACCCGCCCGATCAGTTTGATGACCTCGGCTGGCTGATCGTTATCGAGCAGCGCCTTGCGGGTAGGCTTGTCGAGATTGAGATTGGCCGCCTCGGCATACCAGTCGAGGTGCTTTCGCGCGGCGCGCAAGCCGACCTCGGTGCCATATTCGACCAGCATCTCCTGATAGTGCTCTTGGATCAGCGCGATCAACACCTCACCTTTTGGGGCTTCGATGATAGCGCCACCGGCCAGCGCAGCGCCGATTTGCCCGACGCGCCAGGGTTGACCCTGCGCGCCACGACCGAGCATCACTGCTGCAGCGCCCGACTGGTCAAGGGCGATGCGGGCCGTCTCTGCGTCGAGGATATCGCCGTTGACGACGACGGGAACCGAAACTGCTTCCACGACCGAGCGCACCAGTTCCCAACGCGCGGTGCCCTTATAAAATTGCTGCCGGGTTCGGCCATGGACCGTGATCATCTGCGCGCCGGCATCGACAGCCATGCGCGCGATCTGCGGCGCATTGAGGCTATCGTCATCCCAGCCGAGGCGCATTTTTACGGTCACTGGGGAGCTTGTCGCGCCGACCACGGCTTCGACGATTGCCAAGGCCTGATCAGGCACACGCATGAGGGCCGAACCAGCATAGCCGCTCGTGACGCGCTTGGCGGGGCAGCCGAAATTGATGTCGATGATGTCGGCACCTGCATCGGCGGCGATCCTGGCGCCTTCAGCCATCCAGGTGGGCTCGCAACCGGCGAGTTGCACCATATGCGGCAGGCCGCCAGCTTTGCGCAGTTTGCGCACCATGTCAGCGTGGCCAGTGCCTAACGCTGCGCTCGCGATCATCTCGGAAACGACCATGCCTGCGCCATAGCGTTCAGCAATTTCACGGAAGGGGCGATCGGTGATTCCCGCCATGGGCGCCAGAAGGGCACGATTGCGAAAGCTGCGGCCGCCGATGCTTAATGTGAAGGCACTACCAGACAATCGCCTGCCCCAGAAATGACCATTTAGTGCGAGGTGCCCGCACAATAGTCATTTTCATGGGCTGTGCAAGACTGAACCCATGTGCGGCAATCGGGAAGCAGCGGTGCTCTTGCCGCATGGCATGCCCGCGGCTAGACCAATCTGATGTCCGACGGTTGAGTAGTGCTTGCCTATATGTCCACGCGTCCGAAATCCATAGCCGTCATCATCGTTGCCGCCGGAAAAGGCGAACGCGCCAATTCCGGTGAGGCCTCGATCCCCAAGCAGTATCGTCCGTTGGCTGGAAAAGCCGTCTTAAAGCGGACCATCGAGTCGTTTCTTGTATTCGACACCATTCAGTACATTGTGCCCGTCATTCATCCGGACCATGCCGATCGATACGCGGCTCTCGGCATCAGTGATCCGCGGGTGCTCGCGCCGGTCCATGGCAGCGCGACGCGGCAGACATCCGTGCTGGAGGGGCTGAAGGCGCTCGCGCCGCTGCGCCCGGACCTCGTGCTGATTCAGGACGCGGCCCGCCCCTTTTCCAGCCCACAGGTCATCGGAGATGTCATCGCGGTCCTTGATCAATATGATGGCGCCCTGCCCGCCGTGCCCCTGACGGACACGATCAAGCGCTCTCTCGATGGCCGGGAAGTCGTCGCCACCGAAGATCGCCGTCTTCTGTCTGCCGCGCAGACGCCACAAGGCTTCCGCTTTGGACAAATCTTTTCGGCCCATATGCGTGCCGGAAGCGTGCGTCGCGAATTCACCGACGATGCAGAGATCGCCGAATGGGCCGGGCTGCGCGTCGCCATGGTCATGGGCGACCGGAACAATATCAAAATCACCCATCCTGAAGACTTCGTGCGCGCCGAGCGCATCCTCCTCGGAGATCACGCCATGGAAACCCGTGTCGGCACCGGCTTTGATGTCCATTCCTTTGAGCCTGGCGATCACGTCTGGCTTGGCGGCGTTCGCATTGAGCATACCGCTAAGCTCAATGGTCACTCTGATTCCGACGTCGCGCTGCACGCGCTGACAGACGCCATTCTCGGCGCAATCGGCGAAGGTGATATCGGCATTCATTTCCCGCCGAGCGACATGCAGTGGAAGGGCGCGGCCTCCACCATCTTTCTCAAACATGCCGGCGATCTCGTCGCAAAGCGCGGCGGGCGCATTGTCAACCTCGATGTCACGATCGTTTGTGAAGCACCGAGGATTGCCAAACACGTCCCGGCGATGTGCACTGTGATTTCCCAGACGCTGGGGATCAAGCCTGATCGCGTTGCGGTCAAGGCGACGACAAGTGAAAGGCTCGGGTTTACCGGGCGGGAGGAAGGTATTGTGGCCATGGCGAGCGCAAGCGTAGAAGTGCCGAGGGATGAGTGATGGCGAAATCCCCCGAACCCAGCATCGGCAAACGCATCATCGATCTGCTGCGTGACACCAACAAGACGATCGTCACCGCGGAAAGCTGCACCGGCGGTCTGATCTCGGCTGCACTCACCGACGTGCCCGGGTCGTCCGCCGCAGTCCATGGCGGCTACATCACCTATTCCAACGCCGCCAAGTCACGCATGATCCAGGTTCCGGCCCGCCTGATCCATGATTACGGCGCGGTCAGCAACCAGGTTGCCCGCGCCATGGCCGACGGCGCCCGCAACACGGCGCGCGTCGACATTGCCGTGTCAGCAACCGGCATTGCCGGCCCCGATGGCGGCACGGACAAGAAGCCGGTGGGCCTCGTCTATGTCGCCGTCTCGACCGACCTCGCTACCGTCGTGATCGAGCATCGCTTCGGCGATATCGGCCGCGACGAGGTTCGCAAAGCAACGGTCGCCGCGGCGCTCGAGCTCGTCATGCAGGTGCTGACGAGCGAAGAAGACTGACGCGCGTCAGATGCCGAAGCGGCGATCCGCCTCTTCGGCAAAGGCGCGAATGATCTCGTCCTGCTTGGCAGCAAAGGCGGGCTCAGCCACGGCTGCGATCAGCATGTTGGAGATCTTGAAGTCGATCTCGAAACGCACCCGTGTCCCCTGCCCTTCAGGCTCGAAGCTCCAGACGCTGTCGAGGTAGGCAAAGGGTCCGTCTACTGCCTTGGCGGTGATAGTGCGCGCCTCGGGGTCCAGCGTCACGCGGCTGGTATAGGCCTGCGTGATCGGCCCGAAGTGCAGTGTCATTTTCGCCAGCCGCACATCCTTACCGCGGGCAGCAGGATCCGGCCGCACGTCCATGGCTTTGCAATTGGGGATGAAGCGCGGGTAGCTTTCGAGGTCCGAGACGATCTCGTACATTGACTGTGGCAGATGCGGCACGTGCCGCTCGAAGAAACGCTTCATCAGTGCCCCAGCTTGGCGAGCCGCGCCGCCTTGAGCTGCGCGAAGTCTTCGCCGGCGTGATGCGACGAACGGGTCAGCGGGCTCGACGAGACGAGCAGGAAGCCCTTTGCGGTGGCAACAGTGGCAAACGACTTGAACTCTTCCGGCGTCACGAAGCGCTGCAACGGGTAGTGCTTCTTGGTCGGCTGCAGGTACTGCCCGATGGTCAGGAAATCGACTTCGGCAGAGCGCAGGTCGTCCATGAGCTGCAAAACTTCGTTCCGCTCTTCGCCGAGGCCGACCATGATGCCGGACTTGGTGAAGATGGTCGGATCAAGCTCCTTAACCCGCTGCAGCAGGCGTATCGAGTGGAAGTAACGCGCGCCGGGCCGCACCTTGAGATACTTCGACGGCACGGTTTCGAGGTTGTGGTTGAAGACATCGGGCTTGGCCGCGACAACGATCTCCAGCGCGCCTTCCTTGCGCAGGAAGTCCGGCGTCAGGATTTCGATCGTGGTCTTGGGTGTCGCCGCACGGATCGCGAGGATCACGTCGGCAAAGTGCTGCGCGCCGCCATCGGCGAGATCGTCACGGTCCACCGAGGTGATGACAACGTGTTCTAGACCAAGCTTGGCCACGGCCTTGGCGACGTTTTCCGGCTCGTTGGGGTCGAGGGCGGTGGGCAGGCCCGTCCGCACGTTGCAGAACGCGCAGGCGCGGGTGCAGATCTCGCCCATGATCATCATGGTCGCGTGCTTCTTGCTCCAGCACTCGCCGATATTGGGGCAGCCGGCTTCCTCGCAAACCGTGACGAGATTGTTCTCGCGCACGATCTGCTGGGTTTCCTTATAGACCGGCGAGCCCGGCGCCTTGACGCGGATCCAGTCCGGCTTGCGCAGAACGATGCTTTCGGGCCGGTTGGCCTTTTCCGGATGGCGCGGGCGGGCCGCATTATCGATGAGCGTGACCATAGTAGTCCTGTCTGGGGCTTACCCCTATATCGCTCCCTTGAGCGGCCGGTTCAACCCGGCCCTATTGCTAAAGCGCGTCGCGATCTTTCAGATTCGCTTTTCTCGCTTTAGCTCTTTGTTTTAACGCAAGTCTTTATCCCAAACCGCTAACCGCTTTTGGGAGACTTGCTCTGGGCTGGTTTGCGAGACTCAGCCCAGAACTTCTTCCATTTCGACCCAATCGCCGCCGCGCGAGGCAGACATGATGCTGGCCTGAACCAGCGCCAGAGAGCCAAGATTGTCCTGGCCCGAGCTGAACCCGGTCGGGATGATCCCGGTGTCGAGAACGCCGGCAATGGCGTTGAGCGTGCCTGTGCGGTCAGGATATTTGACCGGCGATAAAGAAACCGTCTCCGGCGCCTGATCGATCGGCTGCAGCGTCAGAACGTCCGGCCCAGCCTTATCGCGGAAATGATCGCGCGAGCTCCAGCGGATTTGGCCCTCGGCCGCATCCATCACCCACTCGCCGGCCCAAGGTGTCACCGGGCCCGAATTCATCCAGCTGCCGCGATAGGACAGCATGGTCCCGCGCGAAAATTCGATCGTCGCGACGCCGCTCGGGTGGAAATGGAATGGACTGCCCGGCGGATTCCAGGTGCGGCAAGAGAGGCGCACCGGCTCGTCATTGAGGACGTAGCGCATGAGATCGAAGTGGTGGATCGACATATCGGCAAGGAGCGGATCGGGCATATCCCAGTAGCGATAGCCTTGGGTCGGACCATGCCGGCGGAAGTCGAGCGATACCATGTTCATCGCTCCGAATTTGCCGTTGGCGATCAGCTCGGCGACCGCGATCGGGCCCGGCTGGTGCCGGTAGTTCTGGCTCACCATCAGCACTTTGCCCTGCTGGGCCGCGAGCGCGACAAGCTCCTTGCCCTGGGCAATGGTGGTGGTGAAGGGCTTTTCGACGATGACGTTATAGCCAAGTTCGAGGCAGCGCTTGACGACCGGATAATGCGCCTCGGTCCGAAGCGTACAAATCGCCAGCGTCGCATCGGTGTGCTTGGCGGCCTCGTCGAGGCTGGTGAAGCAGAGCTTTGGATCGATCCCGAGTTCGTTCTGCACGCGGGCAGTGGCATCAGGGCTGGTATCCACATAGCCCACCATTTCGACAGCGGGAACTTTGGGGATAACGTCCTTGGACCAGCTGAAACCCCAGTGTCCCAAGCCGATCTGAATTGCCTTGACCATGTGGATAAGTCCTCTGGTTTGGTGCTTCCCGAACAGCCCGGAACGCCGCGTCACTCCCGTGGGGAATGACGCTGTAGCAGCAAAAGGCGATCAGATGTTCAGCGCACGCCCGTAAGCGTCGAGCACGCTTTCCTTCATCGTTTCGCTCAAAGTGGGATGGGGGAAGATGGTGTGGATGAGTTCTTCTTCGGTGGTTTCGAGATTCATGGCGACAACGAAGCCCTGGATGAGCTCGGTCACCTCGGCACCAATCATGTGGGCGCCGAGAAGTTCCCCGGTCTTGGCGTCGAAAATGGTCTTAACAAGGCCATCCGGCTCACCGAGCGCAATTGCCTTGCCATTCCCCACGAACGGGAAGCGGCCGACCTTGATCTCGCGACCGGCTTCCTTGGCCTTGGCTTCGGTCAGGCCGACGCTCGCCACCTGCGGCTCGCAATAGGTGCAGCCCGGCACTTTTGTCTTGTCGAGGCCATGGACCTTGAGGCCGGCGATTTTTTCGACCGTGATGACGGCTTCATGCTCGGCCTTGTGCGCCAGCATTGGCGGGCCGGCGACGTCGCCAATGGCCCAGATGCCGTCCACATTGGTCTTGCCGTAGTGGTCGATGACGATGGCGCCGCGCTCGGTCTTGACGCCGACCGTTTCGAGGCCGAGGCCTTCAATATTGCACTGGACGCCGACGGCAGAGATCAGCTTATCGCCAGCGATCTGCTGGGTCTTGCCGTCCTTGGTTTCGACATGGGCAACAATGCCGTTGCCGGTCTTTTCGACCTTGGCGACCTTTGCCTCAGTGATGATCTTGATGCCACGCTTTTCGAGGCGCTTGCGGGCAAGGCCGGAAATCTCGACATCTTCCACCGGCAGGATATTGGGCGGCAGTTCGATGACGGTCACTTCGGCGCCGAACGAGCGATAGAACGAGGCGAATTCGATGCCGATGGCGCCCGAGCCCATGACCACGAGGGACTTCGGCATTTCGGCCGGCTTCAGCGCTTCGAAATAGGTCCAGATCTTGTCTCCATCGGGCTCGATGCCAGGCAGCACGCGCGGACGCGCACCGGTCGCGATGATGATGTTCTTGGCTTTGTAGGTGCCTTCGCCAAGTGCATTCTTTGGCACAGGCCCCTGTGGCTGAACGACCGGCTTCTTGCTCGGAGCGACTTTTATTTCACCCGGTTTGGTGATGGTGGCTTCGCCCCAGATGATGTCGATCTTGTTCTTCTTCATCAGGAACTGCACGCCGTTGTTCA
>CAJYKO010000366.1 GCA_913775215.1 uncultured Devosia sp.
GGAGAGTGTCGAACAGGGTCGTTGCCACCACGAAGACGAGAAGGGCTTCGAGAAAGAAGGCGACGACGTCCCAAAAGTCCATTGATTCCGGATCTCCATATTGGTTTCCGGCCTTCTAACACACTCAGGGAGTGAGGGCTAACGCTCCTGCCGTTGGCCGCGGCGAAAGGGTGTAAACCCCTGAAGCGCCTCTTGTTCCTGCTCGACGGCGGGGCGTTCTGCCTCGAGATAGTCGGCGACGGCGTTGCGAAGGCCTGGATGGGCGATCCAATGGGCGGAATGGGTCGCGACGGGAGAATAACCGCGCGCAAGCTTGTGTTCGCCCTGGGCGCCAGCTTCGACGACAGCCAGCTTATGGGCGATAGCATAGTCGATGGCCTGATAGTAGCAGACCTCGAAATGGAGGAAGGGCACGTCCCGCGTGGCGCCCCAGTTGCGGCCATAGATGCGGTCGCGGCCGAGGAAATTGATGGCGCCGGCGATGGGTTGATCGCCGTCATAGGCAAATATCAGTACGACGCGATCCGCCATATATTGGCCGAGCAGTGAGAAGAATTTTCGGTTGAGATAGGGGCGACCCCATTTGCGGGCGCCGGTATCCTCGTAAAAATCGAAGAAGGCGTCCCAGTGATGCTCCTTGATGTCGCTGCCCTGGAGCCACTTGATGGTGAGGCCGTCGGCAAGGGCATCGCGGCGTTCGCGGCGGATCGTCTTGCGTTTTCGCGATGAGAGCTGCTCGAGAAAATCCTCGAACGTTTCAAAGCCCTGATTGTGCCAATGGAATTGGGTGTCGACGCGGCCGAGCCAGTCGGCGGCTTCGGCGAGTTGGGCATCCTCGTCGGGCAAGAAGGTGAGGTGCACCGAGGAGGCATTGCGCTCCTGGGCCAGTTGCTGGGCCGCCTGGAGCAGGGCGGTCTTGATCTCGAGGCTTTGCGAGGGAACCAGGAGTTTGGGTGCGGTGACCGGGGTGAAGGGCACGGAGCCCTGGAGCTTGGGATAATAGTGGCCGCCGGCGCGCTCGAGCGCCTGGGCCCAGCCATGGTCGAACACATATTCGCCCATCGAATGGGATTTCAGGAAAAGCGGCAGCAGGCCGACGGGCGTTTCGCCATCGGTGACAACGATATGCTGCGGTTGCCAGCCGGTGCGGCCGGTGGCGCAACCCGATTCTTCGAGGGCGCGGAAAAATGCGTAATCGAGGAATGGATTGTCGGGCACGCCAGCGGTGCCCGGCACGAGAGCGTTCCAAACATCGGCGCCGACGGAGGCCGTTGTGGAATGGATGGTAGCAGTCAGACTATTGGGAGACACTGTCCGGGTTGAACCCTTCGAACACGATCTGGTCGATGTAGGGGCGCGCGGCCTCTGCTTCAACCTTAGACCGGATCGTCCAGGCGGTCACGGGCTTGCCGAGGGCGCGCCAGAATGTGATCGCGGGCAGGGTCAGGGCGTTCTTGTCGCAAGAGATGAAATCGAACTGCGTCTCATGCCAATGGAGCAGGTGGCGCATGGTGTAGCGCTCCTCCTCGGTGATCCCCGGCGGATAGTCCTCGCCCTCATAATCATAGGTGATGATGCCGCGGGGGCCGGCGAAACCGTATTCGCGGATGAGGGTGATGAGGCGGGGATCGAAGGATTCGACGGTGACGGGGCCGGTGTAGTTGGCGAGGGCGTCAGCGGCGACGCGGGCGAGACGCTGGGTGGCTTCGGTGGTCGATTGGTGCTTGAGTTCGATCTGAAGCAGGGCACGACCGGCGATCTGGTCGAGGAAGGCGTCGAGAGTCTGGGGCCTGTCGCCAGCGGCGCTGTCCAGGAGCGTTATCGCGGTCATTTCGGCGATCGTCCGATCGCTGACGAGGCCGGTTTCACCAGTCAGGCGCTCCAGCTTTTCGTCGTGGAAGACCACGGCATGGCCATCGCTAGTCAGTTGCAGGTCGCATTCGATGGCGAAATTGCCTGCGATGGCGGCGGCAAAGGCGCTGGCGCTGTTTTCAATGACGCCATTGGCGCGATCATGAAGGCCGCGATGGGCAACGGGACGAGGAAAGAGCGGTTGGGTCATCGGTATCTGCCAGCAGAAAGGGAGGCGTCCGGTTCGCACGCCTCCGTGACAGTGTGATTGCAGTGCGGCTCAGACTTCGATGACGGCGTCGATTTCCACGGCGGCGCCGAAGGGCAGGGAGGTGACGCCGAAAGCTGCGCGAGCGTGCTTGCCCTTATCGCCGAGAATGCCGACGAGAAGATTCGAAGCGCCGTTGGCGACGAGGTGCTGTTCGGTGAAATCGTCCGCCGAGCAGACGAGTACAGTCAATTTCAAGATTTTTTTGACTTCATGAAGCGGGATGCCGGCGGAATAGACAATGTGGGAGAGCACATTGAGGATCGCGAGTTCGGCAGCGTTGCCGCCTTGCTGGACATTCATCGTGTCGCCGAGGCGCCCTTCGACGACTCCATTCTCGCCGGACGAAATCTGTCCCGAGACATAGATCAGGTTGCCGCTACGCGTGGTGGGCACATAGCTGGCCACCGGCGCCTTGGGGGCGGGCAGTTCATAGCCATATTCGCGGAGCTTTTCGATCGGATCGGTCATCTGGTCTTGCCTTCCAGGTCTTCTGCTTCTTCTTCGGATGCCGGTGCCGATTGGGAATCGGAACGGCTGGTGTAGAGCTTGCCGCGCACGACGGCCGTTCGGCCAAAGCGGGTTCGGACCCGATCCATGGCGCGTTCGGCTGCGGCCTTACGGGCCACCTGCGGCTCGAGGAGATCGCTGGGATCCGACCCGTCAGCGGCATCAAGGCCTGAGACGCCTATGCCGATCAGGCGGAACGGCGTGCCGTCGGCCTCGCGCTGCAACAGGTTAAGTCCGGCCTCGTAGAGCACGTTGGCAAGCTGTGTCGGCATCATCAGGTGTCTGGCCCGTGTGCGCAACTTAAATCCCGTGGTTTTGAGCTTAAGTGTCACTGTGTCGCCGACGAGAGACTTGGATTTCAACCGCTCCGAAAGGCGCTCGCTGCATTTCAGGAGTTCGGTCGAAAGTTCTTCGAGCGTTGCAAGGTCGCGATTGAAAGTGGTTTCCGACGAAACCGTTTTCATCTCGCCGTCGACTGAAACGCGACGGCTATCTTCGCCGCGCGACAGCCGGGCGAGACGCGCACCCGATTCTCCATAGAGGCGCATGAGCTGGATCGGGTCTTCGTCCTGAAGCTGACCGATCGTGTGGTAGCCGTCTTTTTTCAGAGTCTCGGAAAAGACTTTACCCACGCCATAGATCAGGCTGATCGGCTTAGGCGCGAGGAAAGACAGGGTTTCGGCTGCACCGATGACGGCAAAGCCGCGGGGCTTGTCGAGGTCAGAAGCGACCTTGGCGAGGAACTTGTTGTGACTGAGGCCGACTGAGATCGACACGCCGATTTCATGTTCGATTGCTCGGGAAAACCGGGCCAGGGTCAAAGCAGGGGGCGCCTTGTGGACCTTCTCAGTGCCCGTCAGATCGAGAAAGGCTTCATCGATCGAAATAGGTTCGACGAGCGGCGTCAGCGCATCCATGTGCCGGCGAATCTGGCGGCTGACATCGACATATTTGGCCATGTTCGGCTTGATCACGACCGCGTCCGGGCAAAGTTCGAGGGCCTTGAACATGGGCATTGCG
>CAJYKO010000367.1 GCA_913775215.1 uncultured Devosia sp.
GACTGGAATTCCGATGGAGGACGACATGATCATCTCGACCACACCGACGCTCGAAGGCCAGCCGATCCGCGAATATCTTGGGGTCGTCACCGGCGAAGTTATCGTCGGCGCCAATATTTTCAAGGACTTGTTCGCCGGTATCCGCGACATCGTCGGTGGCCGGTCTGGCGCCTACGAGTCCACTTTGCGCAATGCGCGCCAGGAGGCGTTTCGCGAGCTTGAACACGAAGCCAAGCGGCTGGGCGGCAATGCGGTGGTGGGCGTCGATATCGATTATGAAGTGGTCGGCCAGAACGGCTCGATGCTGATGGTCTCGATTACAGGCACAGCCGTCCGCGTCTGATCGTGCCATTGACTTGGCTGCGCCGCTGCAGCAACTAGGCGGAAAGCATAAAGGAAACAGCACCATGTCCGTCGATCAGCTCTCCGCGACGCTCACCAAGGAACAGGCCTATGCGCTTGTCGATGCCGTGATGGAGCGGGACGATCTGGCGCTGACGGCATCGGCGCATGAGATCGAGGACACCGGCGAGTGGGTGTTCGAGGCGACCTGCGACAGCCCGCCCGATGTCGAGGCATTCGGGCGGCTGGCCGAGATGGTGCTGGGCGGAACGGTGGACTTTTCGGTTGACCCGATCGATCCCGAAATCAACTGGGTTGCCAAGTCCTTGGAGGGTTTGGCGCCGGTCATCGCGGGCGGCTTTTATGTCTATGGCAGCCATGAGACCGGCCCGATTCCCGAGGGTCTCATTCCGATGAAAATCGATGCGGCTCAGGCCTTTGGCACGGGGCACCATGAGACGACGACGGGATGCCTCGAAGCCATCGAGATGCTGCTGGCGCGGACGACGCCGAAAGCCATGGTGGATATCGGGACAGGAACGGGCGTGCTGGCCATTGCGCTTGCCAAGCGGCTGGGCGGGAAGATCCTGGCGACAGATATCGATCCGATCGCCGTGACGACGACCATCGAAAATGCTCAGGAAAATGGCGTTGGCGACAATATCGACGCGATCGAAGCGACCGGGCTCGACCATGGCGAGATCGCCGCGCGGGCGCCTTATGATCTGATCGTCGCAAACATTCTCGCAGGACCGCTGACTGAACTGGCGCCGGGTGTCGGCGGCATTGCGCAGTCGGGCGGGACGGCGATTCTATCGGGGATTTTGAACACGCAGGCCGATGGCGTCATCGCTGCCTATGAGCTTGCCGGGTTCAACCTGGTGGATCATCTCAAGCGCAAAGACTGGACGACGCTGGTGCTGCAAAGGCGCTGAAACCGGTAGCATCACGTTAACATCGAGGGCGCTTCGGCGCCCTTTTCGTTATGCGCATTGCGGAAAGCGAACCCCAGAAAAGCAAAATCCCCGAAGCGGACTTCGGGGATCGAAACGATCGTCGTTTGGTACGAGCTGCCGCTTATGGGCGCTTGGTAACAGCGCCGATCAGCTGGTGCTGCATGCGGTAGCTAACCTGGCGAGATGCTTCGCGACCACGAGCGTCAATCAGACCACCCAGTGCGTTGCGGAAACCATTCTTGCTCTCAGTCATCTTTCACTCCATGCGACGAGAGGTCTATTGCCTATCGTCTGATCGCTTTTTACTCAATTCGGACAGGGCGTGTTAGAGGCTTGTCGTCAGACCAGCCATGCCGATCATGCAAGGCACGATTAACGGCCGTTTACCCTGTCCCGCTTCTTGCCATAATCACGCTCGAACTGCGCCACATAGCGCTCCGCGCTCCGCGTCCGGCCTTCGATCAGGGCATTGAGTGCGCGCGTAAAAAGATTGTCGGGCTTGCTCATTTTCGTCTCCATCGGTCTGTAACTAAGATAGGAAACCGGGCGGTGACGACCACTGCCAATCCGACAACCGAGCCATGCCGGGAGCGCACCCGGCTGAGGTATTTCATGACAGCATCTGCCTTCCCGCCCGCCAAGTTCCAGAGCTTTGAGGAAAAGTCGGATCCGAGCCAGGTCGCACCCAGGCTGGCGGCGCTGCGCAAGGCGATGAAGGCGGCGGGTGTTGATTATTTCCTCGTGCCGCGCGCCGACGCGCATCGCGGGGAATCGGTGCCGGCGAGCGAGGCGCGGCTGGCCTATGTGACGGGCTTTACGGGCTCGGCGGGTTTGGCGCTGATCGGCGCGAAGGATGCGCATCTGTTTGTCGATAGCCGCTACACGCTGCAAGCGCCGGCGCAGACCGACACAGCGCTGGTGACGGTGCACGAGGTAGCGTCGCTCGCCATCGAAGCCAGGGACTATGTGAAGAAGGACAGCGTGGTCGCCTATGATCCCTGGCTACACACGCCGGGCGAGGTGCGCGACCTGGCGGAGAAGCTGAAAGGTCATGCCAAGGTCGTTGCGCATGACAACCTGATCGATGCCGTCTGGGACGATCGCCCTGCCCCGCCTGCGGGACAGATCGAAATTCTCGGACATAATCGCGCCGGCAAGTCGGCTGCGGACAAGATCGCGGACCTGCAGAAGACACTAAGCGACGACGGCGCCGATGCTGTGGTGTTCACCCTCCCCGAATCCATCTGCTGGCTTTTCAATATTCGCGGCCGCGACGTGCCCAATACGCCCTTCGTGCTTGGCTTTGCCGTGGTGCCCAAAAAGGGCGAAGCGAGAGTTTTTCTCGATCCGGCCAAGGTGACGCCGGAGCTGGAAACGGCGCTCGAAGGAATCGCTGCCATCGAGCCAGCGAAGAGGCTGACCAAGGCGCTCGAGAAACTCGGAAAGAATGGCAAAGCGGTGCTGGTCGATCCGGCATCGGCGCCGATTGCCATTGCAGATACTTTGAAAGAGGCCGGCGCATCGCTGATCGAAAAGCGCGATCCGGTGCTGCTGCCGAAATCGCGAAAGAACGAAGCGGAATTGGCAGGAATGCGCGAGGCGCATCGGCTCGATGGCGTGGCACTGGCCAAATTCCTCCATTGGTTCGACAGCGAAGCGCACAAGGGCGAACTGACTGAGATCGGCATCGTGACAGCGCTCGAAGCGTTTCGCCGCGAGGAAGAAAGCTGCGTCGATGCGAGCTTCGATACGATTTCGGGCGCCGGACCGAATGGCGCCATTGTCCACTATCGTGTTTCGACCAAGACCGATCGCCGGCTCAATGCCGGGGAGATCATGCTGGTCGATAGCGGCGCGCAATATCTCTCGGGCACGACCGATATCACCCGCACGCTCTTCACCGGCTCAGCAACGGACGAGCAGAAGGACCGCTATACGCGTGTGCTCAAGGGCATGATCGCCATTTCCATGGCGCGCTTCCCCAAGGGAACGAGTGGCGCGCAGATCGATGTGCTGGCGCGGCAGTTTTTGTGGGCCGATGGGGTCAGCTATAGCCACGGGACAGGCCACGGGGTCGGCGCCTATCTCGGCGTGCATGAGGGGCCTGTGGGCATTTCCTCGCGCTACACTCTGCCGATCGAGGTCGGCAATGTGCTCTCGAACGAGCCCGGCTACTATAAGGCTGGCGAATACGGCATTCGGATCGAGAACCTGATCGTGGTCAAGGAATCGGCCTTTGCCGGGTTTCTGGAGTTCGAAACGCTGACGCTGGCGCCGATCGACAAGCGATTGATCGATGTGGGTCTGCTGACGGATGCGGAGCGGGCTTGGCTCAATGCGTTCCACCAGCAGGTTTGGGCGGAGATTGGGCCCAAGGTTTCAGGGGATGTGAAGGCTTGGCTTGAGGAGGCTACGGCGGCGGTTTGAGGACGGGGCACGTGCTTTTATAAAAGGGCATCCGAACCAAGTCGTGCGTCATTGCCCGGCTTGTCCGGGCAATCCATCGCTGTGAACGTGGACCACCCGGACAAGCCGGGTGGTGACGAACCAAGAGAATGCAGCGAAGCAGACGAGGGACTGGACCTCACATCGCATAAGGATCGGCCGCAAGCGCCCAACTCAGGAGCCAGGGGACGTCGCTGCCGAGCGAGGCGACGTCGTCGACTTTCCAGGACCCATTCTCGTCGACCAGCGACACCGACAGAAGCCGTGGCTGGTCGAAGTTATGATAGG
>CAJYKO010000368.1 GCA_913775215.1 uncultured Devosia sp.
TTGCGGTCGAGATAGGGATCGAGGCTGACGGACTTCGCCACCTAGAGCACCTTGGCCTCGCGCTCGGCCTTGGGCATGCCCGCAACCTTGAGCGCATAGCCGATGTTCTGGCGCACGCTCATATGCGGGTAGAGCGCGTAGTTCTGGAACACCATGGCGCAGCCGCGTTCGCGCGGTTCGAGCGCGTTGACCACGGTGCCATCGATGGCAATCGTGCCGTCCGAGATTTCTTCGAGCCCGGCAATCATCCGCAACAGGGTAGACTTGCCGCACCCTGATGGCCCGAGGATGACGACGAACTCGCCCGGTTCGATCTCGACATCGACGCCATGGATCACGTCGTTCTTCTGATAGCGTTTCTTCACGCCGGAAAAGCTGATCGCAGCCATGTTTGTCTCACTTGTCCTTGGTGATGAGGCCGCGCACGAACCAGCGCTGCATGAAGGCAACGATGAGGAGTGGCGGCAGCATGATGATGAGGGCGCCCGCCATCGTGACATTCCAGTCGGGCGTGCCGTTCTGGGCCGGGATCAGGGCCTTCAATTGCATGACGACGGTGCCGTAATTGGCGCGGTCAGTGGTGATAAGGAGGGGCCAGAGATACTGGTTCCAGCTCGACACGAACATGATGGTGGCGAGCGCCAGCATATTGGTGCGCGAGAGTGGCAGCAGCACATCGAAGAAGAAGCGGATCGGGCTGGCGCCATCCATCTTCGAGGCTTCCACCAGTTCATCCGGTATCGTCATGAAAAACTGGCGATAAAGGAAAGTCCCGGTCGCGGTGGCGACAAGCGGCAGGATCAGGCCAGTGTATGAATTGAGCAGATTCCATTCGAGGCTGATGCGGATACTGGAGACAGCTTCGATGAGCCCCGTGATCCCCAGCGTATCGAGAATGACCTGAAACGGCAGCAGCGCATTGGCGGCGATGGCATAGGTCGGCACGATGCGCACTTCGAGCGGCAGCATCAGAGTGATGAAGATCAGCCAGAAGCACACCATGCGTGCCTTGAAGTTGAAGAACACGATGGCAAAGGCCGAGAGCGAAGCCAGCACGATCTTGCCCGTCGTCACGCCAATCGAAACGATCAGCGAATTGAGCATTTTCGGCCCAAGATCGGCCCGTGCCCACGCGGTCTGGATATTTTCCCAAAGGTGCGAAGATGGCCAGAGCACGATAGGCACGCGGCTGACTTCCTGCAGGGATTGGCTACCTGCCACGATGACGATCCAGAAAGGAACGAGCACCACGAGCAGTCCCAGCGTCATCGCCGCATAGGTCACGAAGTTGAATACAGGAGAGCGTTCGATCATCGGGACGTCCTCAATTATAGTGGACGCGCTTTTCGACCCATTTGAACTGGACGAAAGTAAGCGCAATGACGAGGAGCATGAGGACAATCGACTGGGCAGCGGCGCCCGAATAGTCGAGACCTTTGAAGCCGTCGAAATAGATCTTGTAGACCATGACTTCGGTCGAGCCGACCGGACCGCCTTCGGTCATCGTGTCGATGAGGCCAAAGCTGTCGGTGAAGCTCGAGATCAGGTTCATGATCAGGAGGAAGAAGACGGTCGGCGCAATCAGCGGCAGTTGCAGATCGAACATGCGCCGCACCGGCCGCGCGCCATCCATGGCCCCGGCCTCAGTGATCGAGCGCGGGATCATTTGCAGGGCGGCAAGGAAGAAGATGAAATTGTAGCCGATGCCAAGCCAGGCATGGCAGACGATGATCATGATCAGCGCATGGACGCCATTGGTCGCCGGATCCCAGATGCCGGGCCAGATGTGGTTGATCGAGCCGACGATGCCGGATTGCGGCGCGAAGATGAAGCGGAAGGCAACGCCGGCGGCGGGCGCGGCAATCGCATAGGGCCAGACATAAACCGACTGGAAAATCTTGGTGCCCTTGAGCGCGCGATCGACGAAGCAGGCGAGAAACAGCGCCACGGCCATAGAAAGGCCGGTCGTGCAGAGCGCATAAAAGGCACTGCGGGCTACGGTCAGCCAGTATTCGTCGTCCCGGAAAATGGCGAGGAAATTGTCGAACCAGACCCAGCTATTCCCGCCGCCCCAAGGCTGTTCGAGCGTAAACGCCCAATAGAGGGCCTGCGTGGTGGGCCAGTAGAAGAAAACCAGGACGAGGATGAGCTGCGGGCCGATCAACAGCCAGGGCAGGACCCCGTTGCGGTAATAGGCGCGTCGTTCCATCGCCGTCTCCCAAGAAAAAAGAAAAAGCACGGGCGGAGGGCCGCCCGTGCAATCGGGTCAAGCGATCAGGGGAGCTGGGCGCCTTTGTAGGTCTGCTCGAAGCGACGCAGGATTTCGTTGCCCTTGGCGTCGAATGCCTGGAGCGCTTCGAGAACCGGACGGTCGTTGAAGAGCACGTCCTGCATGGTCTTGACCATTTCGGCGCGGATAGAGGCATAGCTGCCAAGACGAATACCGCGGCTGTTTTCGGTCGGCGGGGTGAAGGTCAGCGATTCAATGGCGACTTCGCGGCCCTTGTAGGGGGCTTCGTCATAAAAGCCATTGGCCTTCATGGCTTCAAAGCCAGCCATGGTGACCGGGACGTAGCCGGTAATGGTCGACCAGGTCTGAGCCTGTTCTGGCTGCGCGAGGTAATTGAAGAAGGCTGCTGCGCCCTTGTATTCCTCTTCCGACTTGCCCTTGAGGGTCCAGAGCGAAGCGCCGCCCACGAGCGAATTGGTGCGTTCGGTGCCTTCCCAGATGGGAAGCATGGCGTCGGTCCAGTGCACGCCTTCGGCGGCCTGCTTGCCAAAGGTGCCATGGTCGGCGATCGAGGACGAGGTGATCTGGCAATGCCCGTTGACGAAGGCGTCGTTGGCGGTTTCGCCGGCATCCTTGGATTTGTGAACGATGATACCTTCATCGTACATCTTCTTGATCCAGGTGAGCTGGTCGACGAACTTGCCCTGGCTCACGACCATTTCGGCATCGAGACCGCCAAAGCCATTGCCCTTGGTGGCGATCGGCTGGTTGTGGATAGCGGAGAACTGTTCGAACCACTGCCACGCACCCGACGGATCGAAGGCGATCGGGCATTCGTAGCCGGCTTCCTTCATGGCGCGAGCGACGGTTTCGACTTCTTCCCAGGTCTTGGGCGTGCCTTCGAAGCCGACTTTTTCGAGCGCGTCGGTGTTGTAATAGATGACGGCGGTCGAGTTGTTGAACGGCAGCGAGAGCATCTCGCCCTTCGAGGTCGAGAAGTAGGACGCGATACCCGAGAGGTAGTTGTCCCAATCGATCTGGTAGCCGTTTTCTTCCATCAGCTGGCGCACGGGGACATAGGCGCCCGAGAGCATCAGGTCGAGCGTGCCGGCGTCAAAGATCTGCGTGACGGTCGGCTGCTTGTTGGCGCGGTAGGCCGCGATCGTGTTCTGCAGGGTGTTGTCGTAATTTTCCTGGCTGACGCAAACGATCTCGTAGTCGCTCTGCGATTCATTGAAGCCTTTGCACATGTCCTGCACGCGCTCGGACAGGTCGCCCGAGAGGCCGTACCAGAATTCGAACTTGGTCTGCGCCAGGGCCGGAGTGGCCAGCGCGAGGAGGGTCAGCGAGGAAGCCGCAGTCAGCAGCTTGATGTTTGTCATGGTAGGGCTCCGGAGAACTTGGCCTTCTGAGGCGGGCGGAGTCCTAGAGCGGGTCCTTGACGATCAGACTTCGAAATTATGACGGGGCGCCAATAGTTCTATGACGGCTCAATGACGCGCACGTGATCAATCGCGCGGTCTGACCACTTCGATTCTCTGGATCGTAAGAGAAAATTCAGTTCTGGCAGGCGTTAAGCGCTATTTGTGTTCGCGCCAGGTATTGCGGCCCTCGCGCTTTGCCGCGTAGAGCGCGCGATCGGCTTCGGCATAAAGATCGTCGCCATTGCACACATGCCCATAGGCTATGCCGACTGAAGCGGTGACAAATCTCTCCGTGTCCCCGAACCGATGAGGAGTACGGAGCGCGGTGACGATCTCCTGCGCAAGCGTCGGTGCCCGGTGCTTTCGAGCCTCATCGATCACCAGCGCGAACTCGTCGCCTCCAATGCGCGCCAGAAGGTATCCATCTCCACAACACGCCTCCATGCGGCGCGCTGTTTCGATCAGACAGGCATCACCGGCGGCATGTCCAAGTGTGTCGTTAATCGCCTTGAAGCCATCAAGGTCGATCAGCAACAGAGCACCAACTGCTCCCTCCAGCCGCGACTGAAATTGGCTTCTATTGGCAAGGCCGGTCATCGGGTCGGTATTGGCTAGCCGCTGCGTTTCCTGCGCCAGCACTCGTTCTTCGGTAATATCCTGCTTGATACCGAAGATACGGGTGGACTTGCCGTTTTCTACATCGACAGTCCCGGTGATCCGGATCCACCGCCTCTTGCCGGTGACTGTTCTGATCTCTGCGTCAAAGCGCATAGAGCCGCCGGTTTCTATCGCCCTGCGGCGCACAGCCTCCAGGCCCGCCCGCGATTGAGGCGTATACATATCGAGGATCTTTTCGCGCGGCACCACAGAGCCCGCCGGCAATTCAAACAGCTCGTAGACACCTTCGGACCACTCGATCTGCTCGCCGGGCAGTTCGCACGACCAGAAGCCGATCTCTGCCGTCTTTGCCGCCCGCCGCAGCCTTTGTCGATACGCCATCGACCCTGCCCGCACACGGGTCAAGGACATCTGAGCCGTCAAAGAATCGAGCTTGATCAGTAATTGCGCGACTTTGGTAGCCAGCGGCTTTCTGGTCAACCATAGCACCAGCCACCGATCCTCCGCATCGCCATAGGACATGATCGGCGCAGCAAGGCACGTCGATTTGCCGGCTTCGAAGTAACGGATGCCATCGCTCAAAGCAGGAAGGGCAGGCAGTATCGACAGGCCGCCAAAAGCGAGCCACTGACCGTCAGGCGTCGCAAAGCCTGCACCATCGACGTCCAGCGCGGCGGCGAGCCGCGACAATGCCCGAGAGTCAGCCAACGGCGATGGCGAAAAATCCAGGTCTGAGGACTGATCTACGAACACGGCTATACACACCGAAAATGGCGAGAGAAAAACCGCTCACGCCATTTGATCTATATAGGGAATTTTCCCAATGGCTGGTTAAGACCGGCATCTTCCATCGAACGACGGCAACCATTCCACACCAATTGCTGCTTTATCGCCTCTCGCCGAAAATTCGGGGTTGCACCGAAACACGGGGTTGTCTATGTCTCCGCGCAGTCGGGGCGTAGCGCAGCCTGGTAGCGCATTTGTCTGGGGGACAAAGGGTCGTCGGTTCAAATCCGGCCGCTCCGACCATT
>CAJYKO010000369.1 GCA_913775215.1 uncultured Devosia sp.
TCATTTCGGGCGCGCCGCGAAGCAGCGCAGGGATACCGACCTTGAAGAAGCGCAGGCCTGGCACGAATAGGACAAAACTCGCAAGCACGAAGTAGCCAAAGTAGAGAGCGTCCATCGAGACGATGGACATCAGCCACATGTGGAAGGGCATGTAGAGATGGCCGAGCATTTCGAGCACGAAGAGCGGAAAGGTTGGAATGGCGGCGATGATCACGTCGCGCCGGAGCACAGCGGCGTCTTCGTCGTGATGGTGAGCGTGGTCATGCGGAGGTTGGTCGGAAGAGCGAATGCTGCTTGCGTAACCGGCCTTCTCGACGGCCGCCATTAGTGCGGTTTGATCCCCGCCCGACACCGTTGCCCGTTCCGTTGCGAGATTGACAGATGCGGCCTCAACACCAGGGACCTTAAGCAGCGCTTTTTCAACGCGTGCAACGCATGAGGCACAAGACATTCCTGCAATGTCGAGCGTGATCTCTCTGGTGGCAGGGGATTTTTGGAGGTTTTCGGTCATTGTTATCACCTTGTCCCTGGAGAGATAGACCTTCCCATGGTGGGAAGGTCAAGCCCTGACTTGACCGCGGCGGCAACACACGGTCCCTTGGGCTGCGACCCGTTGGCACAGTGTCAAAAGTGCGGATTATCTTTTGGCATTCGGGGGCTTATTCACGGGATTGTCAGGAGCATGATCAGTGCAGACGGTTCGCAAAGACATCCACAATTCCGACATTCCCGCCCTGTGCCAAAGTTGCGAGGCGCGACACCAGGGTATTTGCGGCGCGCTGACGGCCGAGCAACTGTCAGCGCTGGCTAAGCATACCCGCCGCGTCAAACGCGAGGGCGGGCAGGAATTGATGGCGGATGCCATGCCGATCCCGGCCTATGCCAATGTGCTGCGGGGCGTGGTCAAGCTGACCAAAGTTTTGGAAGATGGGCGACAACAGGTCGTTGGCCTGCAATTCGCGCCCGATCTCCTGGGACGGCCTTTTGCCAGCGAAAGCAGGGTCAGCGTCGAAACTGCCTCGGAGGTCGAACTCTGCATGATCCCGAAGCCGGCGCTCGAAAACCTGATGCGCGATGGCAGTCCTGTCGAACATCGGGTGATGATGCAGGCACTGCGAGAGCTCGACGAGGCGCGCGACTGGATGGTGACGCTGGGTCGCAAGACGGCCGCCGAGAAGGTCGCGAGCTTTTTGTACCTGATTGCAACCCATATCGATCCGACGGAAGAAGGGGCCCTTGCGACCTTCGATCTGCCGCTGAGCCGCGCCGACATCGGCGATTTTCTGGGCCTGACCATCGAGACGGTGAGCCGGCAGATGAGCAGGCTCAAGGCAGATAAGGTCATAGAGATCGTCAATTATCGACATGTGACCATTGTCGATCTTGCCCAGCTTCGTCTGCGCTGTGGCTAAGCCTGTCTTCAGTTGCTGATCTTGCCGTTGCGCATTTCAAGAACGCGGTCGACGGTGCCGTGCGGCAGGTCGGCGTGGGTAACCATGATGACCGTCTTGCCTTTGGTGCTTGTGCGGAGTGTTTCGAAAAAGGCGACTTCATTGTCACGGTCAAGCGCATCGGTCGGTTCATCGAGAAGGATGATCGGCGCCTGCGAAAGAAGCGTGCGGGCAAGGCAGAGCCGGCGCATCTGGCCCGCCGACAGGGTTCGGCCCGACTCTCCGACGATGGTATCGAGCCCCTGTGGCAGGCTGGCGACAAAGGCGTCAAGGCGGGCAGCGGCAAGCGCCTGCCACAGCGCTTCGTTATCGGCCTGCGGTTGGGCCATCCGAAGATTGTTGCGGATCGTATCGATGAAAACGGGGCTATCCTGGCTCAGCAGAGCGATGTGGGCGTGAACCTCGGCAGAGTTGATTTCGGCAAGGCGCGTCTTGCCGATCCTGATTGTGCCGCATTGGGGCTCTGAAAGTCGAAGGAGCAGGCGAAGCACGGTGGATTTTCCCCCACCGCTGGGACCGATAATGGCGATGTGTTCTCCTTGGCTGATGGTCAGGGAAACAGCATTGAGCACCGGCGCGCAGGCGTCATAGCTGAAATGGACATCGTTGAAGGTGATGGCCTGATCAGTCGGGAACGGCTTGGGGCTAACGGGCTCAATGATGGCCGGCGGCAAGCGCGTGAGTGCGTTAAGCCTTTCCGCAGCGGCAAAGGCTGCGAGCGATTTGCCGACGCTGCGGACAATGACACCAGTGGCTTCAAAACTTCCCAGTACCGCGAGGACCAGTCCAGCCAAGATTGACGGGTCGAGCGCACCGGCCTCGTGCGCCAGCAGTCCTTGCCAGAGCGTGCCGACGAGAGCAAAGGCGGCAAGAAGTTGGACGAGAACTGCAGCGCCGGTCGTCAACCCTGCAAGCAGGAGGCGCCGGTCGCCTAGGCTTTCGGCGAGGCGCGAGAAGTAGGTATGGGTAGTGCCGAGAGCGCCCAGGATAATGAGATCGGCATGGCCATTGATCGCGTCATATACGGCGACGCGGGCGTCGGCCGCGGCGTGGACAGTTTCTCGCCCGACGCGGCGTGCGACAAGCACGAGGATGGCGGGCACGACGAGAACGGCGAGCGCGATAGAGAGGCCATAGATCAAGGCTGCCCCAGGAAGCCACACAGCTAAGAACACCGTCGTGATCGTGCCCATCAGTAGGGCGCCGAGCATTGGGCCGATAGCGACGAGGAACGCGACGTCGAGCGCATCGATATCGGCTGTGAGGCGGCTGACGAGATCGCCATGGCGGATCGATCGATCGGCCAGCGGTAGACGCGGGAAGAGGGCGCCGAAGAGCCAGCCGCGGAGGTCCGAGAGAAGTTTCAGTGTTGCATTGTGCCCGACAAAGCGTTCGCCATAGCGGGCGAGTATGCGCACGAAGGAAAAGGCCCGTACCATGGCCGAGGGCACGAAGAGATTGAAGCCGAGGCCAAGGGTTGTCAGAGCGGTCGCGGTGATGAACCAGCCGGAGGTGCCAAGGAGAGCGATGCCGCTGGCGAGGGTGACGGCTGAGAGGAGGAGCGTGAGGCCCAGAGCGCCGAGGCGGCGCTTGAAGAGCGGCGCAAGCATGGTGATGACGCTCATGCGACACCTTTTCGCATTCTAGGAAGGGCAAGGGGCACCAGGCTCTGGCCGGCAATGCGCCAGGCTTTGCCAAGCTGGACTGCAGCAGTCTGGGAATGCGTGGCGACAATCAGCGTGCGGCCACGCGCAAAGGAGAGAATGGCCGACATTATTTCGGTTTCGAGCGCGGGATCGAGATGAGCCGTGGGTTCGTCGAGCAGGATGAGGCCTGCGTCGCGGAGGAACAGGCGCGCAAGCGCCACCCGCTGGGCCTGACCGCCCGAGAGGCCGATGCCATCCTCGCCGATCACCGTGTCGAGCCCTTGTGGCAGGGCAGCAGCGAATGGAGTGACGACCGCTTTTTCGGCTGCGAGCTCTATATCCCTTCGATTGGCGCCAGGGCGCGCAAGGGCAATGTTGTCGGCGATGCTCGCGTGAATGAGTTTTGGACGCTGGGTGAGAAGAAAAGTGCGGGCGCGTCGGTGACTTTCAGGCCACTCCTCAAGCGGCTTGCCATCAAGAAGGATGGTGCCTTCGTGGTCACGCAGCCCAGCAATGGCTTCTAGCAGCGTCGACTTGCCCTGGCCGCTGGGGCCGAGAAGCGCGATGTGCTGACCAGGCGCGATATGGAGATCGATATCCTCGATGACGACCCGCTGGTGGTCCGGCGTGCGCAGAGTCAGCCCAGCCAGCATGACATCGAGCGCGCGGCCAGGGCAGGGCGCCACATCCACGATTGCCGGAACATCACTGTTGAGGGCGCCAAGCTGGGCTTCGATCTCGGCCACGGCTGCCTTGGCGGCCGCGCGGTCGTGATAATGCGCAGCCAGGAGCCTGAGCGGATTATAGACCTCCGGAGCCATGAGGAGGAGGAAGAGTGCTAACTCCAGTGTCAGCGGCGATGAGCGCAAGTGCAGGAAATCGATGAAGGTGAGCCCAAGATAGAGCGCAACACCGGCAACACCCAGGGCCGCAAAGAATTCAAGGACGGCCGAAGAGAGGAATGCAATGCCGAGAACTTTCAGGGTGCGGCGACGCAGATTTTCGCTGGCAAGCACGATGCCTTCGGTTTCTGCGGCCTCGCGGCCTAAAAGCTTGAGCGTGAGAAGCCCTTTCAACCGATCGGCGAAACGGCCAGAAAGTCGACTGAGCGCCTGGGCTTGCCTGTCGGTCGCGGCTTGGGCGCCCCAGCCGACGAGCGCCATGAACAGCGGGATCAGCGGCGCCGAGACGAGAAACAACAGGCCCGCAATCCAATCAAGCGGCAGGATAATGGCACCAAAGACAAGCGGCAGGAGCGCGGCCTGCGCGGCGGCAGGAATATAGCGGGCAAAATAGCCATCGAGCGCTTCCACTTGGTCAACAATGGCGGTGACGGCAGCGCCCGAATGAGGTTGGTCTCGGCGACGCGGCGACCGGGCGAGGACACTGGCAAGCAGGGCTTGTCGAAGGGCCAGTTTGATCGCCTCGGCGCCCCGCGTCCCGAACCAGTCGCCTAGACCGGAGAGAAGTGCGCGCACTGCCATTAGCCCCAGGACGAGCGCAAGTGCCGGAAGAAGCGTTTTTAGAGGAGCGTGCTGTTCGACGGCTTGCCCGATAACCTGGGCAAGCGTCGCGGCCTGCCAAACCAAAAGACCGCCCGAAATGAGGGGCAAAGCAATGGCCCACCAAAGCGCGACACCGGCGTGACGCTGCAGCTTTGAGAGAGTTTTGCTGACCGACTTGTCTTGCGGGGGCATTGAGGGTCCGGGCTTGAATTGTCTGGCTTTTGGCCAACTCATCCTCGTCCTAAATCCAGGCCCACCCCTGCGTCTTGATCTGGATCAAGGTAGGCCGCCGCGGCCTGCCCTATCAGGCCCTCATGCTGGCAACCTTCGCCAGCGGCAGCAGTGAGGCAAACCCTGCCATGATCGACATGACTGTCGTTGAACTCTCGCGTTGGCAATTCGCCGCCACCGCGATGTATCATTTCATCTTCGTGCCCCTGACGCTGGGGCTCTCCTTCCTGATGGCGATCATGGAAAGCGTCTATGTGATGACCGGGCGCGAAGTCTGGCGCAAGGCAACACTTTTCTGGGGCACGCTGTTCGGCGTCAATTTCGCGATGGGCGTTGCCACCGGCATCGTCATGGAATTCCAGTTCGGCATGAATTGGAGCTATTATAGCCACTATGTCGGGGACGTCTTCGGTGCGCCGCTGGCGATCGAGGGCCTCATGGCCTTCTTCCTCGAAGCCACATTTGTCGGCCTGTTCTTTTTCGGTTGGGACCGGATGAGCAAGGTAGGGCATCTGGTCGTCACTTGGCTCGTCGCGCTCGGCACCAATCTTTCTGCGCTCTGGATCTTGATTGCTAACGGCTGGATGCAGAACCCGGTCGGCGCCAAATTCAACCCGGACACGATGCGCATGGAAGTCACCGACTTCATGGCGGTGC
>CAJYKO010000370.1 GCA_913775215.1 uncultured Devosia sp.
GGCCTTCCTGGCATGCGCGGCATTTTCGCTGTGCAGGGCCATTTCGGCGTGGTGCTGCCCATGAGCAAGCCGGCAAGGATATCCTCCAACGCCCTTGACATGCAGGTCGTCATTCACGCCAGCGACGGCCGCTTTTGGCCGGTGGCCGGTACGCCCGGGCTTTATGAGCAGGCCATCGGCCAAAAGACCGGGTTTGTAGGACTGATCGAGGCTGGGCTGACCAGTGTGCAGTGTGATCTCGGCGGCCTCAACTGTATCGCGGCGCGCGCCGCGCCTGAAGTTGTCATGGCGCGAGGCGCACCCATGCTGGCCCTTGCCACAGCGATCAGCGCCATCCTGGCCGCCTGGCTTTCGGGAAAGGGGCGCCAGGTGCTGGCGCATCGCTGGTCGTTCGAACAGCGCTTCCTCCGCCAGATCAAGGCTGGGCAGGGGCTAGAATGCGCTTACCAGCCGCTTTATGGCCTTGCCGATGAGCGCATCCTCGGATGCGAAGTGCTGGCGCGGTGGCGCGACATCGATGGCGCTATGGTTTTCCCCGACCGCTTCATCCCTCTCGTTGAAAAGCACGGGTTGACGCTGTCCTTCACGGCCAAGCTGGTCGCCCAGGCCCATGCCGATCTCTTGGTCACGCTCCCGCAGGGCAGGCGGCTGCAAGTCAACTTCAACATCTTTCCGCAGGACCTCAGCGCCGCATTGCTGCTCGAAATCTTTGCTCCATTCCTGATGCCGGATTCGCCCTTTGATTTGGTGGTCGAAATCGTCGAGACCGCTGCCATCGATCTGACGACAGCTCAGGTCGAAATCGAGCAACTCCGGCGCTATGGCGTTCGCATCTATATAGACGATTTCGGTTCGGGCTATTCGTCCATGCACACGCTGGCTGGCCTGTCGGTCGATGGCGTCAAGCTCGACCGCAGCTTTGCCATGGCTCCCGAGGGTTCCGTCATGGCCAACATGCTCGACCATGCCATCGATCTCGTCCAGACAGCGGGACGCAAGGTTGTCGTGGAGGGCGTTGAAGCCGTTTCATGCCTTGAACATCTCAAGGCGACGGCCAAGGTCGACATTGCGCAGGGTTATCACATATCAAGGCCGCTCAACCCGCCAGCCTTTGCCCATTTTCTTGCCGAAAGTGACACGCCGACGGCGCCCGTAACGCGCCTCGTTGCCTGATCACAATTGCTTTCGACTGCAACCCTCGTCTCTTAGGTCGCGTTTTCCGGTCACATCCAAACCAAGGAGGACCACAATGGCCTACGATGACGTTCGCACGGCAGACGCCAATGTCAAAGAAACCCATGACCTGATCGCCTCCGACAAGGTTGAAGGCACCAAGGTCTATGAACCCAATGGCGAGCATATCGGCTCTATTGAACGCCTTCTCGTCGAGAAGCGGTCGGGCAAGGTATCCTACGCCGTTCTCAGCTTTGGCGGCTTTATGGGGATCGGCAACGATCACTATCCCCTGCCTTGGTCCAAGCTCAACTATGACGAAAATCTCGGCGGCTATCGCGTCGATATTTCCAAGGACCAGCTCGAAGGCGCCCCGCGCTATGAGCGCGAAGACGATGACTACTGGACCGAGGAAAACGGCCGTCGCGTCTACGACTATTATGGCGTGACGCCCTATTGGATCTAAATCATCTCAGGCGGCCGGAACTTTCGGCCGCCTCCACGCTTTTATGACCTGTCCCTTTGTTGAAGACCTTTTTAGCCAATTGATATTGCGGCCGGTACCTTCGGGTCCCGGCCTATTTATTTTGCTCGCGTGCTCCGGCCCGATTGGTTGGCAAGTCCGCTGATCGTGGCGCGGAGGGCTGCGGGCTTGACCGGTTTCGTTACAACGAGAATGCCGCGATCTTCGGCCAGCGCCCGCACGGCGGGGCTGCGATCGGCTGTGACGAGCGCTGCCGGCAGATGACCACCCAGGTTATGCCTCAGCCACTCGATGGCATCGAGCCCGGAGGTCTGGTCGAGGTGATAGTCCATCAGCACAAGATCGGGATACCAGCCTTCGAGCAGCCGCTCGCGGTCGATCTGCTTGAGGGAAAGCGCGACACGCACATCGCACCCCCAATGTTCGAGCAGCCCCTGCATGGCCTCGAGAATGGCCTTTTCATTGTCGACGCAGAGCACTTTGAAATTGAGCGTGCCGACTTGGCCCTCATAGGGCACTCTCGCTTCGCCATGCGAGGGGCGGGCATTGCGAACGATGGGCAGGTAAAGCGAGAAGCGTGATCCGCGGCCCTCGCGGCTATCGAGCTCCAGCGTCAGGTCGAGCGCAGTGACGAGGCGCTGCACGATCGAAAGCCCGAGGCCAAGGCCCTGCGCCATACGCGCGGCGCGGTCGAGTCGGGAAAATTCGGCAAAGACCAGCCGATGCTGATCCCGGTTAAAGCCGATGCCGGTATCGACCACGTCGAGCCGCAGGCGATTGCCGCGGCGGCGCAGGCCCACCAGCACCTTGCCACCGGCCGGGGTGTATTTGATGGCGTTGGATACAAGGTTCTGGATGATGCGGCCGACAAGGGCGCGATCGGCCATCACCGTCGTTCGTGTCGGCACGATACGCAGTTTGACATTATGTTCGCGGGCGAGGGGGGCGAATTCGACCTCGGTCTTGCGCAGCAGTTCCTGCACGGGCACCGCCGTCGGCGCCGGCTTGAGATTGCCGCTATCGATACGCGAAATATCAAGGAGCGCCGACATGATCTCTTCGACCGCCGTCAGCGAGGCTTCGATGGAATTGGCGAGTTCGCCGAAGGCGGTGCTCTTGGCGCGTTCGACGAGGGTCGACGTATAAAGCCGCGCGGCATTGAGTGGCTGGAGCAGATCGTGGCTGGCGGCGGCGAGAAACCGCGTCTTGTCATGATTGGCGGCATCGGCCTTGGCCCGCGCGACTTCGAGTTCGCT
Source organism: uncultured Devosia sp. (assembly GCA_913775215.1). Taxonomy (GTDB): domain Bacteria; phylum Pseudomonadota; class Alphaproteobacteria; order Rhizobiales; family Devosiaceae; genus Devosia. Next base: position 2,914 of record CAJYKO010000370.1, read on the forward strand.
ATTGAGCCGCGTGAGGTCTGCGGTGCGTTGCTCGACGCGGCCTTCGAGCGTCTGGTTGATGCGCTCGAGTTCGCGCTCGGCTTTAACGCGCGCGGTCACCTCGGTGAAGCTGATGACGAGGCCGCCATCGGGCAGGCGGCTCGAATGGAATTCCAGCACCTGCCCGCCATTGCCCATGCGCTGGGTTACGGTGATCGGGGCCGAGGTCAGAACATTGATGCGCTCAATGGCGAGCCGCGCGGCGTCGCCGACCCCGAAATCACCGCGCTCGGCGAGAAAGAGCGCGATGTCGAACAATGTCGTGCCGGCGCGCACCAGATCCTCCGGCAGCGCAAGGAGCACATTGTAGCGCCGATTGGACACGACGAGCTTCAGTCCCGGATCGAACACGGCAACGCCCTGCGGCAGATAGTCTATGGCAAGCCGGATGCTGGCCGAACTGTCGGCAAAAGAGGGCGTCATGGGAAACCGGATGTAGGACAGCCCTGTTATCGGCTGGCTGAGCGCGTGGCGCAAGTTCGACAGACGGACCATTGCCAAACTGCTCAGGCTCGGAAATGCTGGCGTTCCGCCGCGTCATGCCGAAGCGGCTCTTTGAGGGATCGGGAGGGTCGAACCCATGAGCGTATTCAAGGAATTCCGGGATTTTGCCGTCAAGGGCAACATGATCGATCTCGCCATCGGCGTGATCATTGGCGCGGCCTTTGGCGCCATCGTTTCATCTATCGTCGACGATATCTTCATGCCGCTGATCGGCCTCATCATTGGCGGCATCGATTTCTCGAACCTCTTCATCGTCCTGTCCAATCCCGAAAATGTCGCGGTGCCGTCCGTCGCCGCCGCCAAGGCTGCAGGGGTATCGACGCTCAATATCGGTCTCTTCATCAATGCGGTGGTCAAGTTCACCATCATCGCCTTCGTGCTCTTCCTTGTGGTCAAGGCCATCAACAGCCTCAAGCGCGAAGCGGCCAAGGAGCCGGTTGAAACTTCGCCTGCCCCGACCAAGGAAGAAGTGTTGCTCACCGAAATCCGCGACGCCATTCGCGCCACGCCGCGCGTCTAGCGGTCGTCTCGGTCTGGCTCGAATGGATCGCCATCCATTCGGGCCAGCCCCGAAATCATCCGCTCGCAGCAACTCCGAGATCGGCCAGGGCTCTGCATAGATCATCCTGGCCGAGGTCAAACATCCCTCGGGGATGGGCGGCCGATTAGCGAGCGTCGATGTTCAAGCTGTTTCTACGAGGCACGCACATATTTCTCGAGCGGCGGACGCGGTTACAACCTCATGGGTATGAACCGAAACCAGCTAATCGGCGATGTGCTTGTCCAGTTCGAGCGCTATCTGGCTCTCGTACAATCTCCTGAAGTGCAGCTGATACATGCAGCCCCAGAGTACGAATCGGGCGCTTAAACCGTTGTCATGAAATTGCCGAGCGCCCCATCCACCGGGTGCTCGGCCGTACTGGGGCCTGCAAAATCTGCTAAAGCGATTTGTCAGTTTAGTCTATTATAGTAGGAATAAGATCGTTGACAGAAATGATGTAGGCAAATATACCTAAAACCATAGGTAGTGGCCCATACGTATTCATCCCAAATCGAACGGCATCACCACCTAGAGCAAAGTACCGGGGTGACTTGGGACGGAGGGCGGTGGAGACGTTTACTTTGCTGCCATGCGGCTCCGGCCCGGAAGGTATTATAAACCTGCCAAAGGGGCTTTGGGCACGATGAACGACGACACCTATTATCATTCATTTCTCAACCGGGATCGGTTGATCCATATCGTCGACGACGATCCCGTCATCTGCGAGGGCTTGAGCGTTCTGTTCAGGCTCGAGGGTTTTCAGACTTCATTTTCCCTCGATACCACCCACTTCTTCGCCATGCTGGAGAGACGCCGCATCGATGTGGCGGTAATCAATCTGGCCGTGGGCCTTGATAGCGGCCTTGTGCTCCTGCGGCGCATCAAAGCGCTTCACGCTGGCATACCGGTGGTAATGCTCTCCAATGCGCCTCAGCTTGATGCTGCCGTTACCGCCATGAAGCTTGGTGCCACCGATGTGGTTTCAAAGCCCATCGATAGCGAGCATCTGCTCAGCGTCATTCGCGACGCCTTGCGGCGGGATGTGCATATTGGCGCCATGCAGGGCGGGCGACGTTCGGTCGAGGTGCGGGGGTTTTCGCAGCTCACCCCGCGCGAACGCGAAGTGCTGCAATTGATCACCAATGGTCAATCCAGCAAGGAAGCGGGCCGCAATCTCGGGATTTCCCCACGCACCATCGAGGTGCACCGGGCCCGCGTCATGGAAAAGCTCGGCGCCAAGAACACGGCCGATCTCATGCGGATCGTGTTGACGAGCTAGACTTTACGTCCGTGCCTGCAGCTGGGAAATAGTCCTAGCACCGAAACGCCTACTGGCTGTGCCCTTCGGCCTTAGGTAGTTCGTAAAATGCCTGCACCACGTCCCAGCCTTCATCGGCCGTATCGACGATGGTGAAGAGCTCATGATCGGTCGGCGAAATGGTCCCGGCCTCTGCCAGAGCTTCCAGATTCAAAACCTTGCTCCAGAACTCCTTGCCGAACAGCACGAGCGGCACGCGCGCCATGCGCCCGGTCTGGATCAGCGTCAGCGTTTCAAAGAATTCGTCGAGCGTACCGAAGCCGCCGGGGAAGACGGCCACTGCCTTGGCACGCAGCAGGAAATGTATCTTGCGCGTCGCGAAATAGTGGAAATTGAACGAGAGATCCGGCGTCACATACAGGTTTGGCGCCTGCTCGTGTGGCAGAACGATATTGAGCCCGATCGAGGGCGCCCCGACATCGGCCGCCCCGCGATTGCCCGCCTCCATGACGCCTGGCCCGCCGCCGGTCACCACCACATATTCCTTATAATCCGATCGCGCCGAGGTTTCGCTTGCAAGCTGCGCAAAGCGCCGCGCCTCCTCATAGTAGCGCGAGGCCGCTTCGAGGTTCTTCTTCTGCGTTTCGTTCTTTGCCGCCCAGGCTGGCTTGCCCGGCTCGGGAATGCGCGCGCCGCCGAAGAGGACGACGGTCGACAGAATTCCCCGCTCGCGCAGGCGATGCTCGGTCTTGAGATATTCGAGCTGGAACCGAATGCCGCGCGTATCTTCCGAGGTCAGAAAATCGTCGTCGGCGAAGGCCAGCCGATAGGCCGGGTTCTCGGTTTGCGGCGTCGATGGAGCCTTCTTTGCGGCTGCAATATCCTGCTCGGACGTGCGCAAAGGTGTCGGGTGACGTCTGGCCAAGAAGCTTCTCCATTCCGATCCGGCCCAAGCCGGCGCGCCACAATTCGGCGCATTTGATCAGGGCATATCCAGTGCGGCGAACCGGGGCAAGGGCGGAGGGTGCCATTCACTTCACGAGTGTAGAAGCCAGGATCGATGCTGCCGCCCGCGTTTTGCTCTCACGCTTGCCGCGCGGCAAGGTTGGCGACGGCGCTGTCGAATTCCTCGTCTTCGGTCTCAAACAGGCCTGGGCGTGTCTGTTCGGCGGGCTGATGCTAGGCATGATCATCATCACCCGCTTGTGGTGGCCAGAAATCGGGCTCAACCGTTACGACCTGTGGTTCCTCGCTGCCATCGCCATTCAGGTCGGCATGATCCTTTTTAAGCTTGAAACGCTCGATGAAGCGCGCGTCATCCTGATCTTCCACCTCGTCGGCACCGGGATGGAGCTCTTCAAAACCGCTGTCGGGTCCTGGATTTATCCCGACGACGCTCTCTTCCGCATTGGCGGCGTGCCGCTTTTCTCCGGCTTTATGTATGCCTGCGTCGGCTCCTACATGGCGCGCATCCAGCGTATTTTCGACATCACCTTCACGCGCTATCCACCAGTCTGGATGACTGTGCTTCTTGCGCTCGGCATCTATGTCAACTTCTTCTCTCACCACTACTTTTACGACTTCCGCTGGCTGCTCTTTGCCGCGGTAGTGGTTCTTTACGGGCGCAGCTTCATGCACTACCGTGTCTTTCGCTTCCGGCACCGCATGCCCATGCTTCTTGCATTTCTCCTTGTCGCCCTGTTCATCTGGATTGCGGAAAACATCGGCACTTGGAGCCGAGCCTGGATCTATCCAAATCAAGCAGACGGCTGGTCACTCGTCAGTTGGGAAAAGCTGGGTTCCTGGTATCTGCTGATGCTGATTTCGGTCGTGTTGGTCACGCTCGTTCACCCGCCACGTCAATATTCCAAGGATGGTGCTCACACGGACTGATCGAGCTGTGTGCCGGCGCCCAAGATCAAGCGGCATTAAAAATGTGGTACCCCGATTGGTGACTTTGGGATCGCCTTGCCTGGGTAGACGCCTCTTGCATCTTGGACCAAGAATCCGCATATAGCCCTTCGGGAGGTTGGCGCGGACGTGTTCCTCGCCAACCGGGTCAGGTCCGGAAGGAAGCAGCCCCAACGAGATCCTCACGGGTCGATGCCAGCCTCCTACTTCAATTCCCTGTTTGAATCCGATGTTTTCGTGCCCATGCTTTTGCGGGTTGCATGCCATTGCCCTATGGTTGCGCCATGACTTCACGCAGATTCCACCAAGCACCGACAATGGAGGGCAAAAATGGCTGACGCTCAGACCACGCCCTATCTGGTGCTGGCCCGTAAATATCGCCCGCGCGACTTCTCGACGCTCGTCGGGCAGGACGCGATGGTGCAGACGCTCGGCAATGCTTTTGCGCAAAACCGCATCCATCACGCCTTCATCATGACCGGCGTGCGCGGCGTGGGCAAAACCACGACCGCGCGCATTCTCGCCCGTGCATTTAATTACGAGGACGAAAACGGCCGCCGCCCGACGCTCGACCTTGAAACCGAAGGCATGCACTGCCGCGCCATCATCGAAGGCCGCCATGTCGACGTGATCGAGATGGACGCCGCCTCCAATACCGGCATCAACGACATCCGCGAAATCATCGACTCGGTCAAATACGGCCCGGCCTCGGCGCCCTATAAGGTCTATGTCATCGACGAAGTGCACATGCTCTCGACGGCGGCCTTCAACGGCCTTTTGAAGACGCTCGAAGAGCCGCCGCCCTATGTGAAGTTCATTTTCGCGACGACCGAGATCCGCAAGGTCCCGATCACCATCCTGTCGCGGTGCCAGCGATTCGATCTACGGCGCATCCCGGCCGATATCATGACGGCCTATCTCGAAAAGATTCTCGGCCAGGAAGGCATTGGTTTCGAAGCCGATGCGCTCGCCATTATCGTCCGTGCGGGCGAAGGTTCGGCCCGCGATAGTCTTTCCCTACTCGACCAGGCCATTGCCCATGGCGGCGGCACGGTGACGGCAGCGACCGTGAAAACCATGCTGGGCCTCGGCGATCGCGCCCGCATCATCGATCTCTTTGAAGACGTGATG
>CAJYKO010000371.1 GCA_913775215.1 uncultured Devosia sp.
CGGTAAAATGAAAGGCCTGGCACCATTACGGTGCCAGCCCTCTTTGCGTCTGGTGAGCGCCAACCTGGGCTAGCTGCCAGATTTACGCGACTGTTGTCTTTCGGCGTGCAAACTTGACCCCCAAAGCGGGGTAATCGGCGTCCAATATTGTCCCCCCAATGTTTGGTTTGAGCAGACTGCCCGTCCCGGAGTGAGGATGGATGGCGGGGATGAAGTGCGTGGATACGATTGCGCGGATCCGGCGCTAGTTTTTCGTGGCCGGCAAGACGATCAAGCAGATCGTTCGTGAGTTGCATGTGTCGCGCAATACGGTGCGCAAGGTGGTGCGGACCCGACCCCTGCCGATGCACGTGACAAGGCAAAGGCGGGCGGTTCGCGACCGGTCTTACCGCTGGAAGGGGTTCTTTCAAACTTTGATGTTGGCAGAGGAGTGAAGAGGCGGGCACTTTGGCAATCCTTTGGTTAAACCAACGACAGCGACCATCCAAGCCTTGAGAGGTCTCAAAGCGTGAGCTCAACTGATCGGTTAGCTGCTCGTGAGAACCCATTTAGCGAAATCTTAAACTCTACCGGCTTCCCGCTGCCAGCTGCCAATCCAGAAATTGTCAGCTCTTTGCCTGAGCGTAGCGCACTGACCTCGGTCGCATCGAAGTCGACTGGCGCAAGACAGCCAGAGGCGATGCAGGTTAGAAACGGCCAATTGTTGCCAATCTGATCGCCATCGACTTTCAGCACCGCACCATTGGCCAGCTGGAGGCCGAAAGGTAAGAGCAGTATACCCTCTGCGCGATCGACGGCTGGGGTTGCAAGTTCAATTGATATAATTGGCTGGGTGGACTGCGCATCGGAGAGCATCTGGGACATTACACAGAGCTTTTGCGCTTCTCCCATGCGGCACGAGACGGTCCAGTCGCCATGTTCTTCATTGAGCGATTGCGCGCCGCCCGGCAATGGGCTTGGCGCGGGCGCGGTCTCCTGAGCTGAGACGGGCATGATGCCGATCGCCAGAACGGTAAGGACTAGTAGGGTTGGATTAAGCATGAAAACGTCTCTTGAGCTTAGATGTTTCTGTTGATGGGTGCTGCCCGGTTTGGCGGCCCCGGAAGCCGGAAGATCGCGTCGCCTATGCCAGGGGTCGAGAAAGCAGGTTCGTCCGACGGCAGCAGGATGGCAGCGTCATGTATGCCGAGATCAGCAAGTTGGAATGGTGTGCCGTGGCCAAAATCCATATGGCCGCGGCCCATGATGCCGATGACAAGCCCGGCGCGTTTTGCCTTGAGCGCCTTGGCGATGTTTACAGCGAAGGCGCGATCCCACGTTTGCTGGGCACGCACGAAGCGGTCGAAGGCCGGATCTTCGGCGCTCTGCGCGGCTCGGTCAGTACGGACGCCGCCGGTAATGGCGAAGAGATGCTGGCGATAGGCAGGGCTCGCCGGCACTGACGGCGTCAACCCATCGCGCTCGTTCTCGGGTATGGCGTCCCAGCCTTCGTGGCCGACACGCGTCACAAGAGGCCGCTCGCAATTGAGCGCTAGCATCGGCAGGCGGGACTGTCTGCAGAAGTGAAAGAGCGGCAGGTAGAGTTCAGGGTCGAAGCGCCAGACGTTGTTCCATTCGACCAGTTCCAGAAAACTCGGAACATCAAGTTCCCCGGCAACCCAGCGGTCGAGTACTGGTTGGCAGCGGCGCGGAAACATTTCAAAGCCTAGAGCGATATCGCTGCGATGGGCGAGAAGACCGGCGCAGACATGCAATTGCCAGCGATGGATGTCGAACCGATCATGCGTTTCGCCGAGCAGCACTACGCGCCGCGAGGCAACGCGCGCCATAAGTTCGGCATGGGCAATGGGCCGACCGGTTTGGCCATCCGCCCAGGTTCCGGCTGCATGCACTATCCCGCTCACGCCTTGCCCGTTTCTAGCCACAGCCCGGTCGGCTTGTCTTCGGTATCAAGCGCCGCGCCCTCCTTCCAACCGCCGACCGTGCCACCGAGGAGATGGAGATGGAAATCGGGTCGCATCACGTTGATGAACCCCATTGCCGGCTTGACGCTCTCGATCACGCCGGTCCATTCCTGTTCGAATCCCTTGCGCCAAAAGCCGATGGTCACCTTGGTCCCTGCTTCAAGCGCCTTGGTCAGTGGTACCGCTCCAGCATCATCGAGGACTGCCTCCTCGCGCTTTTCCCGTGGCTCCTTGGGTTCCTCCGGCAAGGCGTCGCCGGGACCGAATTCGGCGAGCGCTGCGTCGAAGGGTTCGATTCCGGCAAAGCCAACGACGCTGAACAACACGACGTCACCGCTGCGGAAATCGATGCGCGGATAAACCTGCTCCTGCATGATTGAGGTACGATCGACGATCATCGTGGTGATCTCAGTCGGATCGATGCGGCTATTGTGTGCGGCGCCGCTGCAGACGAGCCAGCCGTCTTCCATGCTAACCCTCTCAACCGGCCCGATACGCTCATGGGTGGCGCCATTGCGCTTGGCAGTGATCATCAAATTACCCATGGCGGGCAGCTTGCGGATCACCGATGCAGGCGGCACGGGCAGGAATTCACGGCGATTGGTCATGCGGGAACACTTATGGAAAGAGGAGTAGAGGGTGTCTTCGGCGCAGGCGGGCTGAGGTCGATGACCCGGACTTCTTCGAGGCCTTGCGGCTCGCGGTGGGCGACGATGATGAATGTTGTTTCGGGGAGCTCGCAGCGCAGCATGGAGAGGATGGCCTCCTCTGCCGGCTGATCGAGCGCGGAGGCCGGCTCGTCGAGCAGTGCCCAGTCGGGCTTGAGGAGGAGCAGGCGTGCTAGTGCCAGGCGCTGCTGTTCGCCGCCGGAGAGGCCATGACCGGTGCGGGTGTCGCTGCGGCCGAATTCGAGGCCCGCAATTTGGCCAAGACCGACCTTTTCAAGTGCTGTATCGAGTGCTTCGTCGGAAAAGTCTGCGGCCTTTTGAGGATAAGCGAGGGCATCGCGGACGGTGCCGATCGGGAAATATGGGCGTTGTGGCAGGAAGGCCGTGGTGGCATCTGGTGCCGAAACGGTGCCGGAGCCATGCGGCCAAAGGCCGGCGAGTGCCTTCATCAGGGTAGTCTTGCCCAAACCCGAAGCGCCGCGCAGCCAGACTGCTTCCCCTTGATGGATGGTTGTTTCTGACAGGTCCAAGAGTGTGCGGCCCTCGGGGGTCGTCAGCTTCACATCGCGGAGAGTTAGAGTAGGGCCCGGCGCGCGATCCTGAACAATGCCGCGGCTGGTAGCGCCCGCCACCTTTGCTGTTTCGAGGAAATTGTCGAGGCGCGAAGAGGAGGCAACCAGATCCGCCAGGTCGCGATAGGAAAAGATGAACCAGGAGAGGCTTGTAACGACGCTCGAAAAGGCAGTGCTGAGCTGCATCAGACCACCAAAGGCGACGTGTCCGGCAAGATAGCCGGGCAGGGCGACAAAGAGCGGGATTCGCAGCACCGCGTGATTGAAGGGATAGGTGAAGCAGCCAAGGATCAGCTCACGATTGACGAGCTTTTTCCAATTGGCGACCACTGCCCCGAAGCGCGCATCAAAAATGTCGCGTTCCGCACGCTCGCCGTTGCTCATCGCCACTTCGTCGTAGTTGCCGCGCAGACGGGCAAGCGCAAAGCGGAAGTTTGCCTCACGCCGTTGCTGCTCGACCAGAAGACCCTTGAGTGGATAGCCGAGGGCATGGGTCAGGAGGCTCGATAGGGCTACGTAAATAAAGGCCGCCCAAATCATGTAGTTTGGAATTTCGACGTTGATGCCGATTGGCGCAAGCGAGAGGGGAAAGTTGGTGAGGCTCCAAAGGAGCGCAAGATAGGAGAAGAGGCCTACAATCCGGCTGATCATATCCAGCACTTCGCCGAGAAGGGTCGTGACGAAGATGCGGCAGTCGTCGGCAATACGTTGATCCACATTGTCGATGCCGACGCCGCGAGGCCCAAGCGTCTTGTCGTTCCAATGGGCAAAAGTGGCATTGGCCATGTGCCAGTACGCCTTGTTGGACAGCCAGATATCGAGGGCGCGATCAGTCAGTCGGCCGCGCCAGAGCATTTCGAGACGCTTGCGCAGCAATTGGCCGATGAGGTGCCGGGCGGAATTTGCGGCGACGATTAGTCCAAAAATGCCGACCTGGCGCACGGCCTCAGTGCCATCCATGGCTTCGAGCGCGCCGTAAAAGGCGCCGGTCCAGCCGACGATGAGAATGGTGGCGTAGACGCCGCCGAGGTCGAGCGCGACGATGACGGCAAAAAGCGCGAGGCTCCATTTGCCCCCGGGGCCAGCAAGACACAACTTCATCAGGCGCCAGAACTGGGCAAAAACCTGCGACATGGGATGCTCCGTCGGGTGCGGGACGCCCTCGGGCGTCCCTTTCGCTTGGGGTTAGAACCGTACCGTAGTACCGACCTTGAAGGTTCGGCCGGGGCCAACCTGGGCCTCGATCGGGTTCTGTGCGGCAACCGCCACGCTGGCCGGAGTAGCGGCATAGTTGGTCAGCGTGTTGGGGAAGTATCGGGTATCAAGAATGTTCTGGACGCCAAAATTAACCTCCACATTCTCGGTTGGCTTCCACGTCACATAGCCATCTACAAGAACATAGCCATCGGGCTTGAAGGCAGTGGCCGAGGCGCGCTCGGTCGGGCCCGCCGCAAGGGTCGTGAGCAGTTCAAGTTCAAGACCATGCTCAGGAATTTCGTAGCGCAGTCCGAGCACCGCGGTGAGTGGTACGGCGCCATCGAATGGCGTTGTTGCCGACCCCGCGCTGACCTTTTGGGTTCCACGTTGCCAAGTCAGGTTGGCAGAAGCGAAGATGTTTTCGTAGAACTCGTATTCGCCGCCGACTTCCACGCCATAGAGATCGACGTTTTCGACATTGTCAGACCAGTAGCGTGAAAAATCACCTGAGGGGAGCAGGACGGCACCGGGTGCAACCTGGAGGCCACGAATAAAATTGCTGTACTGGGAGTAAAAGCCCGAGACAGAGAACCAGCCCTGTTCAAAATCGCCACGAACGCCGACTTCGTAGTTCTTGACCGATTCTGGCTTGAGATCGGGATTAGGCACGAGGTCGACAAAGCCAAAGTTGCCAATGCCTGAACTGGACTGGAACAACTGCTGGGCGTTCGGCATCTTGAAGCCTTCGCCATAACTCGCATAAACCGACAGATCATCGGTAAGTTCATATTGGAGCGACAGTTTTTTGACGAGTTCGGTACTGCTCACCGGCGCCGGCTTGTAGCCGGGCAGTCCGGAATAGGCGCCATCGGGCGCGATATGATAATTGGCCAGACGTAACCCTGGCGTGATCGTCAGGCGATCGTCGAACGCCTTGATTTCATCCTGGATGAACAAATCGGCGCGCACCGTCTGGGTCTTGGGGAACGCAAAGCCTTGGTTGACTGCAACGGTCGTCACATTGGTGTCGGAGCGCCAAGTCTCGTTGCGGCCCTCGTAATGCGTCTGCGTGTAGTCGCCGTCAAAACCGTATGTTAGCGTGTGGAATGTCGGACCGGCTGCAAAGGAAGAAACCAGCTGCAGGTCGGCTTCCAGGAAGGTCTCGCCATATTCACGTAGCTGAAAAACACGCTGCTTTCGGTTGGCATAGGTCTGATAGTTGGTGCTGTTGGTGATCCGGCGTTGCGGCGAATAGGACACCTGCCATTTAACACTGTCGAGCCAATCCGCCCTCACTTGCCAATCGTGCTCAAGAGCGAGCCGGTAGCGCTCCATGTCAAGAATGCGTGGATATGCCGTGCTGTTATAAGCCGTATTGGTGGGGGCGCCCTGTGTCGCGCTTGAATCCCAAATCTGCTGCATGACCGTGTTGCGATCAAAGAACTCGCCAGTTAGCGTGATCTTGTGATCCTCATTCGGTGTCGCAACGATCTTGACGAGACCATTATAGGCGCTGGTATCGGCGGGGAAGAGCTCGTTACAGCGGAAATAGGTCGGACGTGGACAAATACCCCAAACGCCGCCATTGGGATCGGCCTTTGTCAGTTTGGGTTCTTCTGAACCGAGATGGCCAAAACTGCCTAGAATTTGAACCGCACCGAAGTCGTATGCTCCAGTGATCTGCTTGCGCCAGGACGCATCGTAGCTGTCGTAGGCGGTGCGAACTTCCAGAGCCCAGTTTTTGTCGGCGCCCTGCAGGAGATCCTGTGGGCTACGTGTGCGCATTGCCACCGTTCCGCCCAGAGCGTCTGCCCCCCAAAGCACTGAATTAGGCCCACGGACAAGTTCGACTGCCTGTAAATTCCAAGTATCGATGAAGTCGCGGCTTCCATCTGTGATCCGTTCCTGAATGCGCGATCCATCTACCATGGTAAGAACACGATTACCCCCCATGCCGCGGATGGAAAAGCTATTGAGCTGACCCCATGGATTGGTGATAGCCGTCTGCCGATCGACCGAAATGCCGGGCTCGTAGCGCACTAAGTCCTGCATGTCGCGTACGACTCGTTTTGCAAGATCTTCTTGGGTTACGACCGTGATGGTTTGGGGCATGTCGAGCGGACGCTTCGTCTCGCGACTCGCATAGATAACGAGGCGATCAAGAAGCGTGATCTGTGTGTCCGACAAAGCAGTATTTTGTGCAGAAGCGCTGCTAACGAAAAAGCAGGACGTGAGAAATGCAGCGCCAGCCATCATGGCATGCAGACTCAAGACCGAGCGTATACGTACGCGCCCGGCCGTCAGGATTGAACGGCTCATAAATGCCCCCAGATAGGAATGGAGCGGGGCTGGCGCGCTGGTGTAGGCTGGCTGCTGGCTACGCGATTGCAGGCGTATTTAACATGACTTAAAGAGTCAACTATTATCGGATGAGATCATTATCCTCAG
>CAJYKO010000372.1 GCA_913775215.1 uncultured Devosia sp.
CTCTGCCGCCGGCATGCGCATCGGCCTCTTCGGCGGCAGCTTCAACCCCATCCACGCCGGCCATGTGCTGGTGATGGAAGAAACCCTCCGCCGTCTCGAACTCGACGCGCTATGGGTTCTTGTGACACCCGGTAACCCGCTGAAAAGTCACGGGGATTTGCAACCCCTCACGCAACGGGTCGAAGCCGCCCGCGCCGCCATCGCCAATCCCCGCATCCGCGTCACGGGCTTTGAAGCCCAAAAAAACTTCCGCTACACCTGGCAAACCACCCGCTTCCTCGCCCAGACCATGCCCGATCGCCACTTCGTTTGGATCATGGGCGCCGACAGTCTCGCGACCTTCCACCACTGGGAGCGCTGGCAGGATATCGCGGCAACCCTGCCCATCGCCGTCTATGCCCGCCCCGGCTCCTCGCGACGGGCCCTTGCCTCCCGCGCCGCAATTGCGCTTGTCCATGCGCAGATCGACCAGGAAGACGCCCCCATTCTCGCCGGGCTTTCAGCCCCGGCCTGGGTCTACTTGCACGGCCGGCAATCTTCACTGTCCTCGAGTGCTATTCGCGCGGCCGGCAAGCATAAATAAATGGAATCAAGCGTGACCTTGCGAAAAACCCCGCGAAAGGGCATATTCAGCGCAATGATCGCTGTCTTCGGAACAGGAATGAACGGCTTGCCGTTTGCCAAGACGCCGCAATATTCCGATCAACAACCAAGGATGCTGAACCAACGCATGACCCATGCTCGCGCATGGGCGGAAGGCCGTTTCTGATGGCCGCGCTGCCCACTGATACCGTTTCGACCGCTGCTGTTCCGACAATGTCGGCAGAAAAATCCCCTGTCGAACTCATTCTCAACATTCTCGATGATGCCAAGGCAGAAGAGACTGTGTCGGTGGATATCACCGGCAAGTCCTCGCTCGCCGACCACATGATCGTGACCTCGGGCCGCTCGCAGCGCCATGTCGGCGCCGTCGCCGACCAGATCATCCGCGCCCTGCGCGAAAATGGTTTTGGTAAGCCGCGGGTCGAAGGTCTGCCCCATTGCGATTGGGTTCTAGTGGATACAGGCGACGTCATCGTCCACATTTTCCGCCCTGAAGTGCGCGAATTCTACAATATCGAAAAGATGTGGCAGGCCGACTTCGCCGCCGATGCTCATTGAACCGCACGACGGCTGAGGGCATCCCATGCGTATCGCCATAGCGGCAGTGGGCCGGATGAAGTCCGGCCCCGAACGCGAACTTGTATCCCGATATCTCGAAAGAGCAGTGGCAAGTGGGAAACCGTTGGCACTGACGGGGTTTGAGGTGTCGGAGCTCGCTGAGTCTCGCGCTGGGTCCGCTGCGTCCCGCAAGACCGAAGAGGCCAAAGGCCTTCGTGCTGCATTGCCCGATGGCATTCTCGTCACGCTCGACGAGCGCGGAAAATCCATAGGATCCGAAGCATTTGCAGGTCTTCTCTCGCGTTGGCGAGACGAAGGGCGACCCGCTGTGTCTTTTGTTATCGGTGGCGCGGATGGCATCGATCCCGATTTCGTCCGCTCTGCCGGGATGTCGCTGAGCTTCTCTCCCATGGTCTGGCCGCACCAATTGGTGCGCATCATGCTCGCCGAACAGCTTTATCGTGCGACGACAATCCTTTCTGGCCACCCCTATCACCGCGGCGACTAAAATCGCTGTGACTGCCTTAGTTTAAGCCCAACCCCGAGATAGCCCGACGCTGCGCAAGGTGGGCAGAAGATGGTTAAGCAGAGTTAACCTATGGTTTTCTTCCGGCTTGCTAATCTGCGCGTCAGTGATTCGGGGCCGAGGCCTCTGCGACGGAGACGATATGCCGGTGAGGCCGGATAGCTTGGTCAGGGCAATGGTCGGTGGCGTCATGTTGACCGCCGGCTTGGCCATTCCGCTTCTGGCGCAGACGGAAACGCCAGTTCCCACCACAACGCCGCCAGCAACGACCGCGCCGATCGAGTCCCAACCGACACCAGGCACGCCCCCTGCGCCCGTAACCGAGGCGCCAGCCGCTATTGGCGCGACGCCCGCGGACCAAAGCGCTACGCCAGCAGAACCAGATACGGCGACCACCAGCGCGGCCGATCTCGCCGAAGTGGAAGCCTCGCTGCAATTGAGCCGCGAACGCATCGACGAGCTCAAAAGCGAGATCGCCGAGATGGAAGGCGATCGCACCAAGCAGAATGCCGCCCTCATTGCTGCTGGACAAAGGGTAAAGCTCGCCGAAATCGAAGTGACCGATGTCGAGGACCGGCTTTCCAATCTCATCGTCGAAGAGCTTGAAGTGCGCGGTCGCCTCGATGGCGCCGATGCCGAAATTGCAAATGTTCTGGCAGCGCTTGAGCGTATCTCGCTTAATCCGCCCCCCGCGCTTGTCGTTAACCCAAGCGACGCCCTCGGCTCGGCCCGTGGCGCCATGCTGATTGCAGCCATCGTGCCACAGCTTCGCCAGAAGGCCGATACCGTTTCGTCAGATCTCAAGCAGTTGATGACGATCAAGGAACAGGCGCTGGCCGAAGAAGCCACGCTCAAGGCCAATTACGCGGTGCTCGAGGAAGAGCAGTTGCGCATCGCGACGCTGATTGCGGCGCGCAAGCAGGGCATCGAACAGGTCGGGGCGCAGCTCGACACCGAGGAGGCAGCGGCCCTCGAGCTTGCCGAACGCGCCAGCACGCTGCGCGAACTGATCGACGCCCTATCCGCCCGGGCCAATCAGGCCACGACGCCGACAACCACGCCCGATATGCCGCAGCTTTCGCCTGAAGCCATCCAAGTGGCTTTCGCCAATGCCGCGCGCACCGAGCCGGCCGTGCCGTTCCCCATGGCGCGCGGCTATCTCACCCAACCTGCCAATGGTGTCACCGTTGTGCAGTTCGGCGCCGGAGATGGTTTTGGCGGTATCGCCCAAGGGCAGTCGGTCGTGACCCGCGCCGAGGCACAGGTAGTGTCGCCCGCCGATGGCTGGGTGCTCTACAAAGGCCCTTACCTCAATTACGGCCAGATCATCATTCTCAATACCGGCCAGGGCTATACAGCGCTCTTGGCCGGACTCAACAGCATTTCGGTCGATATCGGCCAATTCGTGCTGATGGGCGAGCCTTTGGGCCAGATGGGATCACGCACAATTGGACGGACCGTGACCACCAATGCTGGCAACGCCCAGCCGACCCTTTATATTGAGCTGCGACAGAACAACCAACCCATCGATCCGGAAGCTTGGTGGGCCCAGAATGAACAGACGGGATAATATTCCATGCGCTTGACCACTCTTCGCGCCGCTTTGCTTGGCGCGGCCTTGCTCGTGCCGACTGCCGGGCTGCTTGCTCAGGATCAGCCCCCAGCGCCGGCAGCACCAGAAACTCCCGTCGAGCAACCCAATCCCAGTGGCGAACAGCCCGAGCCGACAGCCGAGGATCTCGCCAAGAAGCCGCGCGATCCGCTGGAAGTCTATTCAGATCTCAACCTTTTTGGCGAAATCTTCGATCGCATCCGCGCCGAATATGTCGATCCGCCGGATGAGCAGGAACTGATCCGCGCCGCCATCCAGGGCATGCTGACTTCGCTCGATCCGCATTCGGGCTATCTTCCGCCGGCCGACTACGACGAAATGCGCGAGGACACTTCGGGTGAATTCGGCGGCCTCGGCATCGAAGTCACAATGGAAGAAGGCGCGATCAAAGTTATCTCGCCCATCGACGATACGCCCGCTGCCAAGGCCGGCATTCTCGCCAACGACTTCATCGTCGAACTCGACGGTACCTCGATCCAGGGCCTCTCGCTTGACGAAGCCGTCGCCAAGATGCGCGGGCCTATTGGCACCGACATCACCGTGACCGTTGTACGCGAAGGCGTCACCGATCCGCTCAAGTTTACCTTGACCCGCGCCACCATCGCCATGCGCGCCGTGCGTTGGAACATGGATGGCGACGTCGCCGTGCTGCGTCTTTCGCGCTTCTCGGCTCAGGCCTATATCGGCATCGAAAACGCCATCAAGGACATTTATGCCGAACGCGACGGTAAGGCGCCCAAGGGTATAATCCTCGACCTCCGCAACAATCCCGGCGGTCTTGTCGATCAGGCGGTCTATGTTGCTGATGCCTTCCTCAAGCAGGGCGCAGTGGTTTTGACCCGTGGCCGTACGGAAGCGGAAAGCGCGCGCTATGACGCCCAGCCCGATCCCCTCGACGAACAGCTCGCCAATATTCCGCTGGTGGTTCTGATCAATGGCGGCTCAGCCTCAGCTTCGGAAATCGTCGCAGGCGCCCTCCAGGACCATAAGCGCGCAACACTCGTGGGCACCCGTTCCTTCGGCAAGGGTTCGGTGCAGTCCATCATCTCGCTCGGCCCCGATGGCGCTATGCGCCTAACGACGGCGCGCTACTACACCCCTGACAATCGCTCGATCCAGGCACTGGGCATCACGCCTGATATTGAAATCCATCAGGTCGTGCCTGCGGAATTCCAGGGCCGCGACGAAATCCAGGGTGAAGCCGGACTTGCCGGTCATATCAAGATCGAAGGCCAGGAAGAAAGCACCGTTGGCTCGTCCGTCTATGTGCCGCAGGAACCCAAGGACGATGCGCAGCTTCAATATGCAATCAAGCTGATCAACGGCGAAGAGACCAACGCCGCCTATCCGGCAAAGGCCGAGTAGTGCTCGCGCCATGCTAAACTCAAGGCGCGACGGCGTGATTCGCTGTCGCGCTTTTTCGTTGTGACACTGACCTATAGGGCCGGCTGCCGATGGCCAATGATCTGAGCACCCCCCTGAAAGGCCGCAAGCAGCGTGCACAGGAAGCCAAGGCCCGTCCGCACCTGCCGATCGGCAGGGTGTTGTTCGGGTTGATCGCCCTGATCGGCCTGGGTTTCGCCGCAAGGCTTATTCTGGTGGATGATCCCATGGGCGGCCGTCCGAGCCAGGAAGTCGGCATCGTCGACAACAAGGGGGCCAATACGGTTGCCGATGCGGCCGCTTCAGGCCCGGTGACGATCACAG
>CAJYKO010000373.1 GCA_913775215.1 uncultured Devosia sp.
CGGTCTCCTCGGCGCGCTCATGGCTTTCTTCCACCTGCGCCTCAAAGCCGACATCATCCTCGTCGGCTTCGCCGTCAATATTCTGGCCACCGGCGGCACTGTCTTTGCCCTCTCTCAGGCGACTGGCGGGGATAAGGGCACCTCCATCAATCTCCAATCCAAGGCCGTTCCCGCGGTCAATCTCTCCTTTCTCGATGCTATTCCCGTCATTGGGCCGACCCTGCGCAGCCTCCTCTCGGGTCATTCGATCCTTTCCTGGCTCGCCCTGTTCATGGTCTTTGCGGTCTGGTATTTCCTTTACCGGACGCCCTATGGCCTCTGGCTGCGCGGCGTCGGCGAATATCCAGCGGCTCCCGAAGCGGCAGGGATCAACGTCACCAAGGTCCGCGCCTGGAGCCTCGTCGCCTCGGGCGCCCTCGCTGGCATCGGCGGCGCGCAACTGGCCATGTTCAACTATATCGGCTTTACCCGTGACATGACGGCCGGCCGCGGCTTCATCGCCCTCGGCGCCGTGCTGCTTGGTGCGCGCCATCCAGTCGGCGCCATGCTTGCCGCGCTCCTCTTCGGCATTTTCGAAGCCCTCGCAGTGGTCATGCCCAATCTCTTCAATTGGATACCCGGCGAAATGATCCAGACCATTCCCTTCGTGGTCACGGTGCTCGCGCTGATCCTTTTCAGCTATCGCGCCCAGCGCGCCCGCCAGATGCGGACACTGACCAAGATATGACCCTGCCTGACGACCTCATCCTCTCCGCGACCGATGAGGTCGCCATCCGGCAGCATCTCTTGCTGGTGTCCCTGGGCAAAAAGCCAGCCGATCTCGCCATCGAGGTCGGCCGCCTCCTTGCCGTCCACGCCAATGAGTGGATGGACAATCAGGAGATCATCGTTTCCGGCCGCCGCATCGCCTATGTCGGCCCGATCGGCTCCTATCGCGGCGAGGTCAAAAGCCGCGTTGCTTATCCCAATCTCTCCGCCGTGCCCGGCTTCGGCGAAGTCCACAAGCACATCGAATCCACCCACATCACGCCCGATTTCGAGGCCGAACTGGTCCTGCCGCGCGGCAATACCTGGACCTGCGAGGCAAGCCACGAATTTGCCAACGTCAATGGCCCCAAAAACATCGAGTTCTGGGAAAAGGCCCGCCGCGCCGGCTCACCATTAAAGGTCTTTATCCAGCCGGGCTCTGCCGTGCCGCCCACGCCATGGGAGCAGTCCGGCGGCTATTTCGGTTATGACGAGCAGAGAAAATTTCTTTCGGACAACCTCTCTGTCACGAGCCTCGACGAGGTCATGGATTGGCCATCGGTCTGGGACCCGACCAATCCGGGCTACCAGCGCATGTGGGGCATGATCCGCGCCACCTTCGAAATGCGCGGCGTTGTCGAAGGCCATGGCAATGGTCTCACCGATCTTCACGACATCTCCGCTTTTGCCGCCGCTGGTCTTTCGTCCGATCACGAAGTCTGGGCGCTTGAAGAAACCTGGGATCGGCTATTGCGCGGGCTTTTTACCGAGCTTCGTCCCTTCTCCTATGATGCCATAATTCCCGGCCTCATCGAAAAGGGCCTCAAGGATTGGTCCAATATCGCCTTCACGACGGACGATCGCAGCGCCAGCGATACGCTGCGCGATGGCGCCACAGACCACAATGTCCGCCACGCGATCCACCATGGCCTCGCCCCCGAAATCGCCATCCAGTGTGCCACCATCAATCCCGCGCGCCATATGCGGATCGATCAATGGGTCGGCTCCATCACGCCGGGACGCTATGCCGACATAGTGCTTTTGCGCGACGTCCCCTCCATCGACATCGCCCATGTCTATTCCGACGGACAGCTTGTGTCGGATGGCAAAACCTATACCGGCCCCAAAACCCGCATCGACTGGCCCGATTGGGCCTCGGGCTCCGTCACTATCGGCCGCACGCTGACCGCATCCGACTTTGCCATCAAAGCCGAACCTGGCCGTACTACCATGCAGGCGGCCATCTCCCGCCCCTTCGCCTGGAACGAGGACTTTGCCGTCGAAACCCTGCCGGTCGAGAACGGTGAAGTGCAGCGCGATCCCGCAAAACTCATCACCAAATGGTCGATGGTGGATCGTTATCGCGGTGACGGTGCCGTGGCGTCCATGTTCTGGACTGGCGTTGGCCCTGCCGACCCGGACACAGCCCTTTGCTGCTCGGTCGCCCACGATAGTCACAATATCTGGTGCATCGGCTCGTCCGATGCGGCCATGGCCAAAGCCGTCAATCGCCTCGCCGAAATCGACGGCGGCTATGTCCTCGTCCATAAGGGCGAAGTCGTTGCCGAACTCCGCCTCGAGATCGCCGGCCTCATGACTGCTCGCCCGGCCGAAGCGTTCGATGCCGACATGAAAGCCTTCCTCGCCCGCGCGGACGAGGTCGAGTGGGTCTATGCCCCCGCCGCCATGAACCGCTGGAAACCCGGCTTTCCCGAGTTCCTGATCTTTGCCACGCTCACCTGCTCCCCTTGGCGCTGGGTGCTCGTCGCTCCCTCCGAGCTTTGCCCCGAAGGCTTTGTGAATGTACAAACGGGCGAGACACACAAGATCGTTTGGTGAAGTTGGGTGTGATGGAATTCAGGTTAGGGTGGAGCGAAAATGGTGGTTTTCGAGAACCGGAACGGAGCGTACGTTTAGGTACGTGAGTCCCGGAAGCGTAGAAAATCGCCGTTTGCAGCCCACCATCACCTGAAGGCCACACACCCATGGATATTAGCGGCGCAGGCATCATTGGCACCTTCTTTCACGCGCCGACGCGCGAAAAGCTGGAAGTGCTGGAAAACGTCCTGATCCGCGTCGATGACGCGGGCACCATCACCGATATTCAACCTGCCGGTGATTCCATGCGGACCCTTATCGAGGCCGAGCTTGGCGATCGGCTCTATCGCCTGCCCGATGGCCATTATGGCCTCCCCGGGCTCGTCGATCTCCATATCCACGCCCCGCAGTATCCCCAGCTTGGCCTGGCGCTCGATGAGCCGCTCGAAGTCTGGCTGCAAAAATATACCTTCCCGCTCGAAGCCAAGTATGCCGACCTCGACTTCGCCCGCGAGCGCTATGCGGTCCTCGTCAGCGATCTCCTCGCTACCGGCACCACCACGGCCCTCTATTTCGCCACCCAGCACGAAGCCGCGACAAAACTCCTCGCCGATATCTGCATCGAAAAAGGCCAGCGCGCCCTTGTCGGCAAGGTGGTGATGGACGACCCCGCAGCGTGCCCCGAATATTACCGCGACGAAAGCGCCGAAACCGCGGTGGCCGAAACCCGCGCCGTCATCGACCACATCCGCGCTCACCCCGAAAACGGGGCAGGGCGCGTCCTCCCGGTCATCACCCCCCGCTTCATCCCCTCCTGCACCGACGAAGCGCTGACCGGCCTCGGTGCCCTGGCCGCCGAATGCGGCTGCCACGTCCAGACCCATTGCTCGGAAAGCGATTGGGCCCATGGCCATGTGCTCGAGCGCTACGGCAAGACCGACGCCGCCGCGCTCGACTCTTTCGGCCTCCTCACCCGCAGAAGCGTTCTGGCCCACTCGAACTTCCTCACCGACGAAGACATGGACCGCCTCGCATCCCGTGGCGCCGCGGTGGCCCATTGCGCCCTCTCCAACATCTACTTCGCCAATTCCGTCTTCCCCCTACGCCACGCGCTCGAAAAAGGCGTCCATGTTGGCCTTGGCACTGATATTTCCGGCGGCCCCTCCGCCTCGATGTTTGAAGCGGTGCGCGTGACGGTCCAATCCTCGCGCATGCTCGCCGAAGGCACCGATCCCGCCTTGCACGCCGATGAGCGCGGCCGTCCCAACTCTGCCGTCGATCTCATCACTGCCTTCCATCTTGCGACGGCCGGCGGAGGCGTGGCTCTCGATCTCCCCATCGGCCTCATCGCCCCCGGCTACCGCTTCGATGCGCTTGCCGTGGACACCACCGCCCATACCGGCGCCATCCGCCTCTTCGGCGAAACCGATCCCAATGCCATCTTCCAGAAACTGATCTACGGGGCCACGCGCCCCAATATCGCGAAAGTGTGGGTCGACGGGCTCGATCGCACCCCTTGATGCCGTCGCCGTCTCATGTCCATGATGGCAAAGGCGATTTGCGGAACAGGTGCCATGGCGACGATGGAGTTCAAGGTTGTGACGGCCAGCTACGATGCTGCCGCCCAGCTCCTCTCCTATACGGCGACGGGCCTGCGCAATGGGCTCCATTTCACCGTGTCCTCGCGCGTCAAATGCCTCAAGGACCCGTCCACCAAGGAGCGACTCCACATGGTCGTCCTCCTCGCCCTCACCGATCATTTCAAGCGCCCCAGCCCCTCCGGTCATCGCTGGTAGGGCTTGCACCCGAGCCCGGCTTGGGAATAATCCCAAGCGACAGGTGAGGACCATGGCAGCGCGACAGGACAATTCTGCGACCCGGCTCGACGACGCCGCCCGCGCCGGCTGGCTCTACTATGTCGCGGGTAATACTCAGGAAGAGATCGCGGCCAAGATGGGCATTTCGCGCCAGACCGCGCAGCGCCTCGTTTCGCTCTCGGTCAGCGAGGGTCTGATCAAAGTCCGCCTCGATCACCCCATCGGCCGCTGCCTCGATCTTGCCCAGCGCCTCACCGACCGCTTCGGCCTCGTCCAGTGCGAAGTCGTGCCGTCTGATCCCGCCTCGGGGTCAACGACCATTGGGGTCGCCGAAGCCGGTGCCGCCGAAATCGAGCGTTATCTCAAGAGCACCGATCCCATCGTCATGGCCATTGGCACCGGCCGCACCCTCAAAGCCGCCATAGAACAGCTCCAGCCCATGGACTGCCGGCACCACAAGGTCGTCTCGCTCACCGGCAATATCGCCCCCGATGGCTCTGCCGCCTTTTACAACGTCATTTTCAACGTCGCCGATACGGTCAAGGCCCGGTCCTTCCCCATGCCCCTGCCGGTCATCGCCTCCTCGGCCAAGGAGCGCCAGTTGCTCCACACCCAGGCGATGATCGAAGCGACGCTGACCCTTGCCGCCCAGGCCCAGATCACCTTTGTCGGCGTCGGCCACCTCGGCCCCGATGCGCCGCTTTTGCTCGATGGCTTCATCACCGAAGCCGAACATGCCGAACTTTTGAGGGCCGGCGCCGTCGGCGAAATCTGCGGCTGGACCTTTGATGCCGCCGGTGAGTTGATCCCCGGCCTCACCAATGATCGCGTCGCCTCTGCCCCCATCCCCAAGGGCCCCGTCATCGCCCTCGCCATGGGCCGCAGCAAAGCCGCCTCTATCCGCGCTGCGCTCAAAAGTGGTTTGGCCAATGGGGTGATTACGGACGAGGCAACGGCCACCTTGCTGCTGGCTTAGGTTTCTGGCTACCCCCACCTAACCTCCCCCTCAAAGGGGGAGGAACCGATCGAGTTTGGCTCGGATTCCGTGCACCACCGGCAGATTCCTCCCCATTTAAGGGGGAGGCTAGGTGGGGGTTTTCTCCTTAATCCCATAAGAGCAAAAACACCCCGCTTGACACTTTCGCTCAGTTGATGAACATTTGCCCAAGAGACGAGCAAAAACTCGCTTCGTCCTTGGGAGGATATAAATGAAATTCACACCCCTTTTCGCGGGCGCAATTCTGCTTGCCCTGGCTGGCTCCGCCTCGGCGCAGACGCTGACCATTGCGACGGTGAACAATGGCGACATGATCCGCATGCAGGGTCTTTCGAGCGCCTTCACCGAAGAAACCGGCATCGAACTCAATTGGGTCGTGCTCGAAGAAAATACGCTCCGCCAGAACGTCACGACCGACATCGCCACCAATGGCGGCCAATACGACATCATGACCATCGGTACCTATGAAGCTCCGATCTGGGCCAAGCAGGGCTGGCTGAAGCCGCTGGACGCGCTCTCCGCCGACGCCGAATACGATGTCGATGACCTGCTTCCGGCCATCCGCGGTGGCCTCTCGCTCGATGGCAAGCTTTATGCCGCCCCGTTCTATGGCGAGAGCTCCTTCATCATGTATCGCAAGGACCTGATGGAAAAAGCCGGCCTTGAAATGCCCGAGGCCCCGACCTGGGAATTTATCGGCCAGGCCGCCCGCGCCATGACCGATCGCGCCAACGACATCAACGGCATCTGCCTTCGCGGCAAGGCTGGCTGGGGCGAGAACATGGCTTTCCTCACCGCCATGTCCAATTCCTTCGGCGCCCGCTGGTTCGACGAAAACTGGAAGCCCCAGTTCGATCAGCCCGAGTGGAAAGAAACCCTCGACACCTATCTCTCGCTGATGGCCGATGCCGGCCCGGCCGGTGCTTCGTCCAACGGCTTTAATGAAAACCTGACCCTGTTCCAGCAGGGCAAGTGCGGCATGTGGATCGACGCCACCGTCGCCGCATCCTTCGTGACTAACCCGAATGACTCGACCGTCGCCGACAAGGTCGGCTTCGCCCAGGCGCCGGACAATGGCCTTGGCAAGCGCGGCAACTGGCTCTGGGCCTGGTCTCTCGCCATTCCTGCTTCCTCGCAAAATGCGGAAGCGGCCGAGAAATTCATCAATTGGGCAACCGACAAGGATTATCTCAGCCTCGTTGCTGAAAAGGACGGCTGGGCCAATGTGCCTCCAGGCACGCGTACCTCGCTCTACGAAAACCCGGATTACCAGGCCGCCGCGCCGTTCGCTGCCATGACCCTGGCCTCGATCAATTCGGCTGATCCGACCAAGCCGACGGTCAAGCCCGTGCCCTATACCGGCGTTCAGTTCGTCGCGATCCCGGAATTTGCAGGCATCGGCACCAATGTCGGCCAGCTCTTCTCCGCCGCTCTCGCTGGCCAGATGAGCGCCGACGACGCCTTGGCCCAGGCCCAGGACGCCACGACCCGCGACATGACCCGCGCTGGGTATATCAAGTAACTTCGAGCCGTGCCTTTGGGCACATTCGCTCCGGTGGAGCGAATTTAGGCGAGAAGGCCATGAGAGCTATGCTCGAATGGCTCCGACGAAGCGTGGGTGGGGAATGCTCAAGCACCCCCACCCAGCCTCTCCCTCATAGGGGGAGGAGCGGAACTCTGTATTTGGCAGTATTTTGCCATGCGCGCGATACTACCCCTCCCCCTAGCAGGGGGACGTTGGGTGGGGGTTGGCGCAGCAATCGGGGACACCACCTTGGCCACCAAACAAACCCGCGCCCTGGCGCGCACCATGATGGCGCCGGCCGTTATCGTGCTCTTTATCTGGATGATCGTCCCACTGGTCATGACCCTGTGGTTCTCCTTCCAGAATTATAGCCTCATCAACCCGATGATGTCGGGCTTTGCCGGCTGGGCCAACTATGTCTATGTCATCGGCGACCCGAGCTTCACCCAGTCGCTGATTAACACGCTCATCCTTGTCGGCGGCGTCCTGCTGATCACGATTGTCGGCGGCACGTTTCTTGCGCTTTTGCTCGATCAGCCGATCTGGGGGCAGGGGATCCTGCGCATCATCGTAATCTCCCCCTTCTTCGTCATGCCGCCCGTCGCCGCGCTGATCTGGAAGAACGGTTTTATGCATCCCGGCTATGGCATGCTCGGCCATCTCTGGAAATTCTTTGGCCTGCAGCCGGTCGATTGGTTCAACCAATATCCGCTGTTTTCGGTGATCGTCATCGTCGCCTGGCAATGGCTGCCGTTCGCGACCCTGATCCTTCTCACTGCCTTGCAATCTTTATCGGAAGAGCAGCGCGAAGCTGCCGAAATGGATGGCGCCAACGCCGCCAATCGCTTCCGCTATATCATTCTGCCGCACATGGCCCGGGCGATCACCATCGTGATCCTGATCCAGACGATCTTCCTTCTAGGCATCTTTGCCGAAATCCGCGTCACCACTGGCGGCGGCCCGGGCTATGCCTCGACCAACATCGCCTTGCTGGTCTTCCGCACCGGTATCCTGTCGAACGACATCGGTGCGGGTTCCGCGGGTGGCGTCGTTGCCGTCATCATCGCCAACGTGGTCGCCATCTTCCTGATGCGCGCCGTCGGCAAAAACCTCGACGCTTAGGGAGAATAAAAACATGGCCCGCCGCGTCTCCGTTCAAACCCGCATCGGCTTTACCGTCCTCGCCTGGGTGATCGCGCTCCTCCTGTTCTCGCCCATTCTCTGGACTGTTCTCACCGCCTTCAAGACCGAAGCCGAGGCCATCGCGTCCCGGCCGACTTTTTTCCCGCAGAATTTTACGCTCGAAAATTTCGGCGCCGTGCAGGAGCGGTCGGACTATTTCAAGCACGCGATCAATTCGATCCTCGTGTCCTTCGGCTCGACCATTTTGGGCCTCATCATCGCTATCCCCGCCGCCTGGTCCATGGCCTTCGCGCCAAGCAAGCGCACCAAGGACATCCTGATGTGGATGCTCTCGACAAAGATGATGCCCGCGGTCGGCGTTCTCATCCCGATCTATCTCATCTTCCGGGACTTGCGCCTCCTCGACACCGTGCACGGCCTGACCTTGATCATGACCCTGATCAACCTGCCGATCATCATCTGGATGCTCTATACCTACTTCAAGGAAATCCCCGTCGACATCCTCGAAGCCGCCCGCATGGATGGCGCCGAACTGTGGAACGAGATCACCCACGTCCTCGTCCCCATGGCCGTCCCCGGCATCGCCTCGACACTCCTGCTCAACGTCATCCTCGCCTGGAACGAAGCCTTCTGGACGATCACGCTGACCTCGGGCCGCGCCGGCACCTTGACCGCCTTCATCTCATCCTTCTCGTCGCCGCAGGGCCTGTTCCTCGCAAAACTCTCCGCCGCCTCGCTCCTCGCCATCGCCCCGATCCTGTTGCTCGGCTGGTTCAGCCAGAAACAGCTTGTTCGCGGGCTGACATTCGGGGCGGTGAAATGACGGCAACGGTACCCCCACCCAACCTCCCCCTGATAGGGGGAGAAGTCGCGCAGAGGCTCTCCGATATCGCGGCAAACTCGATCCATCCCTCCCCCTCGCAGGGGGAGGCTAGGTGGGGGTTCTCACCGATCTCCACGAAACGCTCAGCCTAGAAGGACCAAAACAATGGGTTCAATCACCCTCGAAC
>CAJYKO010000374.1 GCA_913775215.1 uncultured Devosia sp.
GGAAATACTCGACCTCGCTGCCGGCGAGCGGCTTGGCCTCGCTTTGATTGCGCCGCGCCATGTCCGCATCACGCGGCTTGCGCTTGGCGCCGCGCCCTTCGGATTGAATGCGGCGGATGTTTTCGTCGAGCGCGCAATGAAGATGCACCATACAAAATGGCGGCCGGTCGCGGCCGAGCGCCAGAAGACGTGCTAATTCGGCATCGCCCCAGGCACTGCTGCCTGCAAGAACCGTCGTCATCACGACGGGCACTCTTTCAGGCAGCTTGCGAATGAGGTCATAGGCAATGGCTTCGACATCCTCGACCGCCTTGACGAACGCTGGCGATTTGAATTCGGTGAGCGCGAAAGCGACGTTGTAAATGGTGTGGATGTCGAGCATCCGGCCACCGATCAGCGGCGCCAGTTCCTGAGCAATGGTGAGCTTGCCGACGCCGGGATAGCCATTGAGCATGACGATCATCCACTTGTCCTCCGGGGAAAGGATGGCAGAGCATGAGGCTGAGGCAAAGAAAAAAGGCCCGGAACACGCCCGGACCTTTCTGAGACTGTTGCTTTGATTAGCGAACTAGCCTGCGAGCTTGGCCGCGTCTTCCTCGCTCATGTCGAAGTTCGAATAAACGTTCTGGACGTCGTCGTCTTCTTCGAGCGTGGCGATCAGCTTCATCAGCGTCGCGCCCTTTTCGGCATCGATCGGGGTCTGGTTCTGCGGACGCCAGATGGCCTTTACGGATTCGGCTTCACCCAGCACCTTTTCAAGCGCGCTGGACACTTCGGCCATGCTTTCAAAGCTCGTATAGACGTAGTGGCCGTCTTCGTCGCTCTCGACATCGTCGGCGCCGGCCTCGATCGCCGCTTCCATGACCTTGTCTTCCGAGCCGGCAGACGCCGGATAGGTGATTTCGCCGACGCGGTCGAACATGAAGCCGACCGAACCAGTTTCACCGAGCGCGCCACCGTTCTTGGAGAAGTAGGAGCGCACGTTCGAGGCGGTGCGGTTACGGTTGTCGGTCAGCGCCTCGACGATGACGGCGACGCCGCCGGGGCCATAACCCTCGTAGCGGATTTCATCATAGTTCTCGGCATCGCCGCCAGAAGCCTTCTTCACAGCGCGCTCGATATTGTCCTTGGGCATGGACTGGGCGCGGGCATTGGTGATGGCAAGTCTCAGGCGCGGATTGAAGGCCGGATCGGGCTGGCCCATCTTGGCAGCAACGGTGATTTCGCGGGCAAGCTTGGAGAAAATCTTCGACCGGATGGCGTCGGACTTGCCCTTGCGGTGCATAATGTTCTTGGCGTGTGAATGGCCTGCCATTCGCGCACTCCGATTTTTTGTGAGTTTTGTTTTGGTGGCGCCTTATAGGCAAAGGCTGGCCAATTGTGAAGCGGGACGCTGGGCTAGTCTTTGGCTGGACGGACGAACACCTGGGCCTTTTTTCCGCGAAGGCGCGTCGCGATTTCGGTGGCCATGGCCATCGTCTCAAGCCCGGAAAGCTGCATAACCTGCATATAAAGCGGTGTGTGAATGACCGGCGAGGTGATGACGTCATCATCGACAAGAACATCGACGCGCTTTCCAACATTCTCGCCGGAGAACTTGGCAAAAGCCGCCTGGCCTTCTTCCGAGAGCGTGATCTCTACCACAGGCGCTCCCGTCAAATTGTCATAGGTGGATTTCGCATCGACAACTGCGAGCGGCACTAGCTCAGTGGCCGCGACAGAAGCTACCAAGGCAAACGATGCGAGCGCGGAAACCAGAGCTTTGATCATGCCGAAAATCCTCCGAATTCTGGTTCAGCCTGGGCGAGCACACCGCCGAGGCGAAGCGGCGCCACCTTGACGGCAAGGCCCGTGCGCGGATCAGTCTCGACCGCGACGCCGCAGAGGGTCGCTTCACCTTCGGCAGGAACGAAGCGGCCATTGGGAATGCCGGTCAGAAAGCGATTGAGCGGCTCGTCGGTTTCGGTGCCGATGATGGAATCGAAATCCCCGCACATGCCGGCATCGGCCATGAAAGCCGTACCGCCCTTGAGGACGCGATGGTCGGCGGTCGGTATATGGGTATGCGTGCCGACGACGAGGCTGACGCGGCCATCGAGGAAATGGCCCATGGCCTGGATTTCTGAGGTCGCTTCGGTGTGGAAGTCGACGATGATGGCATCGGCAACATGCCCAAGCGGGGCATCGGCAATGGCCGCCTCCACGGCCCGGAAAGGATCATCGATGGGCGGCATAAACACCCGGCCGAGCGCGTTGACCACGAGGACCCGGTGGCCATTGCGTCCCTCGACCAGCATGGCGCCACGGCCCGGCGTGCCCGGCGCATAGTTGATCGGGCGGATCAGCGTCTGTTCGCGCTCGATATAGGAGAGGGCTTCGCGTTGGTCGAAGGCATGATCGCCAAGGGTAATGATATCGGCACCCGCATCGCGCAGAGTATGGAAATGAGCCTCGATCAGGCCCTTGCCATGGCTGGCATTCTCGCCATTGACGACGACGAAATCAAAGCCGTGGCGGGCAATCAAACCCGGCAGCCGCTCGGAAATCGCATCGCGGCCAGCCCGGCCCACCACATCGCCCAGAAACAGAAACTTCATGCATGTGCCTCGAAAAACTGGACGCCCTCTTCGGTGACCACCGCATCGAGCGGCACATCGTGGGGTTGGCGGGGAATGGCATCGAGCCTTTGGGCGGCAAAGGCGAGGCCGACGAGCATCGGCTTTTTGGCGAGCGATGCGATGGTTCTATCATAATAGCCACCACCATAGCCGAGGCGGGTACCCTCGGCATCGAAACCGAGAAGCGGCATCAGGATGAGATCGGGCGCGCGGCGTGGCGCGGTATCGGCTGGTGCCAAAGTGCCGAAACCGGCCTCATAAAGCGGTGCGTCGCTGGCCCAGACGCGGAAATCGAGCGGCGCGCCGGCCGCGGTGACCACCGGCAGCAGCACACTTTGTCCACCGTCCATCAATTTGACAAGGATGGGCTGACAGTCGGCTTCGTCGCGAATGCGCCAATAGCCGGCAATGGCATCCTCGGGCGCAAAGGCGACCTTATCGAAGAACTGAAAGGACATGGCTTTCGAGGCTTCGGCGCGAAAATCTTCGGAAAGAGCCTGCCGACGGGCATGGGCGGAAATGCGCAGGGCTGCCTTTTCCGCCTCGATCCCGTCACTCCCCATGCGCGCTTCTGCTCCGGTATCGTCCTTGCGTGTCCTGGGTCCAAAACTGGAGCACTGAGAGACAAGCGCTAAAAAATCTGTGCCGCCCTGGCCGTGGGACATCTGATCCCGGGAACCTACTTACGTAGGTGGGCGCCGTATATCCAAGCCCACGGGCCTGGTCAGGGACAGCTCCCTCGAGATCGATTAAGGCCCCGGGGATATGTGTGTCCTCACGCGCCGGGCAGCCACGAAGATATAGGCGCTTCGGGTGCGTGGTGCAAATGGGATGGTTGCCTCCACCACTCTATCCCGCGAAAAAGAAAAGGACCCAAGCTCAGCTCAGGTCCTCGTCAAAAGCTTGAGAGCTATGACTTACTTTTTGAGCGCCTGCACGCCCGGCAGGGGCTTGCCTTCCATCCATTCAAGGAAAGCGCCGCCGGCCGTCGAGACATAGGTCAGGGCATCCTTGACGCCGGCATGGGCGAGCGCGCTGACCGTGTCGCCGCCACCGGCGACCGAAATGAGGTGACCATCATGGGTACGCTTGGCGACGTGCTTGGCGATCGCCACGGTGCCCGCATCGAACGGCTCCATCTCGAAGGCGCCGACCGGACCATTCCAGATAATGGTGTGTGCATCATCGATCGCGCCGTTGATGCGCTCGATCGACTGCGGGCCGATATCGAGGATCATGCCATCGGGATCGATGGCATCGACGCCATAAAGCCGGGTCGGCGAATTGGCTTTGAAATGCCAGGAGACCACGGCATCGACCGGCAGGATGATGGCGCAATTGGCCTTCTCGGCCTTGTCCATGATGCGGCGAGCGGTATCGGCAAGATCCTTTTCGCACAGCGATTTGCCGACACCATAGCCTTGCGCAAAGAGGAAGGTATTGGCCATGCCGCCGCCGATGACGAGGCCATCGACCTTGGTCACGAGATTTTCGAGGAGGTCGATCTTGGAGGAGACTTTGGCGCCACCGACAATGGCGACCACCGGCTTCTTCGGCTTGCCAAGACCTGCCTCGAGCGCTTCGAGTTCAGCCTGCATGGCAAGACCCGCAGCCGCCGGCAGCAGATGGGCCAGGGCTTCGGTCGAGGCGTGTGCGCGGTGCGCGGCCGAGAAGGCGTCGTTGACATAGACGTCGCCGAGCGAGGCCATGCGCTTGGCCAGTTCGACGTCGTTGGTTTCCTCGCCCGGATGGAAGCGGGTGTTTTCGAGCACCAGCACGGAGCCGGCCGGCGCTTCGTCGATCGCCTGCCTGGCGGCGCTGACGTCATTCCAGTCGGTGGCGACGAAGCCCACCGGATGGCCGGTTTCGTTGGCGACGGCTTCGCATACCTGCTCGAGCGAGAATTCCGGGTCGACCTTTCCCTTGGGGCGGCCGAAATGGCTGAGCAGGATCACCTTGCCATCGCGTTTTACGA
>CAJYKO010000375.1 GCA_913775215.1 uncultured Devosia sp.
AATCACCTCGCCAACAACGTCATCTTTTCGCTGATCCGCGAGGATGGGCGGACGAAGATTCCGGAACGGGCCTGGGACTTGATCATGACGATCAGGCGGCAGGCGTTGACGGCAATGGCCGAGATTGCGCCGGAGCAGGCGAGCTTTGTCTTGACCAATGCCCTGATGGAAGACGATCCGATGGATCGGAAGGCATTTGACGAGGTCGTTGCGACTTCGGAGAAGCGAAGCGGGGTGTTCGTGCCGGTGATCCTCAAGGCATCGGACGCGGCGCATGCGGTGCGGGTGCCGTCAGCCGAGCGCGAGGCGCGGCTCAAGATGACTGATGTCGAGGGGGCACTGGCGGCGCGGGCGCGGGAAATTCTGCGGGTTACGCATCCCAATCGGTACGATCTCGATACGTCGGCGATCGAACCGCAGGAGGCGGCGCGGCGGATCATCGCCCATGCCGAGGCGGTGGCTCAGCAATCGGCCTTGAGGGAAGCGACGAGCTGATCGACCAAGGGGTCGAGTGTGCTGCGATCGGTCTGGGCATAGTCGAGACGGAGCGCGGCATAGGCCTTGCCATCGCAGAGGGCAATCATGTGCTGCTTGAGCACGCGATCCGTCTTGGCGCCGGACCATGTGGCCCAGGTCGGTGTCGTCGAGCGCTCAGTGACGCCCCAGCCGGAGGCCATGTCTGCGGCGAGCTGGCCATAGGATTCGGTTTCAAAACCGCTGGCGCCGAGCGGTGCGGCCCAAACTTTTAGGCGTCCGACGCGGCCATCGAAGAGGAAGGTTTCGCCCGAACCATCGGCGTCAGCGCCCTGGCCTTCGAAGCCGGGCGGGATATCGACGCTGTAGTTGAACGCACGGTTTTCGTAGGCGCTCCAGGTGTCCTGCGCGGTGGCGGGCAGAGCGAGGAGGGCGAGGGCGAGGAGAGGGGCTATGATGCGCATGGCGGGAGATTGCCTGTGGCTGTGGGGTTAGGCAAGGGGCCTTGCCTATCGCCTAGAGCACGACGATCCCCGCATGCTTCGCCTTGTTCTCCGGCTCGACATGGATGGTGATCTGGACGTCTTCGACCGCTTCTCGCAGCTTGGCTTCGATGTCGTCGCAGATTTTGTGGGCGGTATCGACAGTCATGGCGCCGGGGACGACGAGGTGAAAATCGATGAAGGTCAGCTTGCCGGCCTGGCGGGTGCGGATGTCGTGGGCTTCGATGGCGCCATCGGCGTTCTGGGCGATGACATCCCGAATGGATTTTTGGGTTTCGGGCGGTACGGCGACGTCCATAAGGCCGCCGACGCTTTCGCGGATGACGCCCCAGCCGGACCAGAGAATGTTGAGCGCGACGAGGGCCGCAAGGACAGCATCGAGCGCGGCAATGCCGGTCATATAGACGAGCGCGAGGCCCACGATGACGCCGAAGGTCGAGACCACATCGGTCATCAGATGCTTTGCGTCGGCAACGAGTGCCGGAGAGCGGACGCGGTTGCCATAACGGCGGAGATAGTGCGCCCAACCAAGATTGACGAAGGTCGCGACGACGCTAATGGCAATGCCTTCGACGGGCGCCTCGGGCAGCTCGGGATTGATGAAGCCAAAATAGGCTTCACGGAGGATCAGGATCGCGGCGACGATGATCATGACGCCGACAAGCACGGCCGAAAAGTATTCGGCCTTATGATAGCCATAGGGCAGGGACGCATCGGCCGGGCGCTGGGAAAGGCGCACGGCGATCAGCGCCAGAATGGCGGTGACGACGTTGACGATCGATTCCAGTGCATCGGAATAAAGCGCGATCGAGCCTGTGAAACGCCAGGCGAGAAGTTTCAGGCCCAGCACCAGGATGCCGACGCCGAGACTGAGCGCCGCTATGGTCAGCGTTCTATTGGTGACAGCCATGATTGGAGCTCCGAAATCGGTGAACGCGGCCCTTACCGGCAATGTCACCTGCCCGCAAGTGCTTGTATTTGCGAGTGATTTTCAGAAGCATTTCTAACTAGGGTCGCACAGGGCAAGCCCTTGATCCCACATGCTTTCTTTTGTGGGTCGCTGCGTCCGCTTCAATAAAGGCGTGAAAAAAATTCTGTCAGTTTTCGAACGGCGTCTCGCCCTTGAGGGTGAGCGGCAGGCCGGCGGCGATAAAATAGACATCGTCGCAGATTTCGGCGAGCCGCTGATGGGCAGACCCGGCGAGATCGCGGAACGTGCGGGTCAGTGGATCTTCGGGGCTGATGCCGAGACCAAGTTCATTGCTCACGAGCACGATTTTTGAGGCTTTGAATTCGACAAGCGTGGCGCAAAGTTCGCTGACGGCAGTCGCGACATCTTCGCCCGATATTAGCATGTTGTTGATCCACAGCGTCAGGCAATCAACCAGGATGACATCGTGCTCTTCACCCGCCTGAAGAATGGCTCGCGAAATGTGCATGGGCTCCTCATATAGAGCAAACTGGCTAGCCCGGCGGGCGCGATGGCTTTGCACGCGGTCGCGCATGTCATCATCGAGCGCGTCGGTGGTCGCGAGATAAAGCGGTTTGCTGCCTGAACGCAGAGCCAGACGTTCGGCAAAGGCGGTCTTGCCAGACCGTGCTCCACCCAGAATCAATGTATGCCGCATGGAAGTTTCCTCCGCATGCCGCCGCCACCAGCGCGGCAGCAAGACGTTTCAAAACCATCTGCGGGGCCGAGATGTTCCCTGGTCTCGTGAAATGGACGGGGTTTGCTGTCCTTAGTGAGAGACTCAGTTAGATGAGGCGCAAACGCATATGGATATGGACGCGCCCATGGCCGAGACCGACCTCTATCTGCCGCTCAAGGCCTTTATGGAAAGTGCCGGCTATGTGGTCAAGGGCGAGGTCAATGGGTGCGATCTGGTCGGCGTGACCAATGACGATCCGCCAGTGATCGTCGTCTGCGAAATGAAACTGGCCTTCAATCTCGAGCTCGTTATGCAGGCTGTGCAGCGCGCGACCTATACCGACGAAGTTTGGCTCGCCGCGCGGGCGGCGAAAACGGCGAAGGGACGCGAGCATGATGCGCGGTTTCGTAATCTCTGCCGGCGACTAGGTTTTGGGATGCTGACCGTGTCAGAAGCCGGACTGATCAATGTCGTGGTTGCGCCGTTCGCGGTAACCCCGCGCAAGGATGCCAAGAAGCGCTCGCGCCTGCTCGATGAGCACAAGCGGCGCATCGGCGATCCGCAAAAGGGCGGCGGACGCGGCAAGCCGATCATGACGGCCTATCGGCAGGACTGCATCATTTGCGCAACCGCACTTTTGAGCGGGCCGCAAAGCCCGAAGCAATTGAAGGCATTGGTGGCGCGAGCGCCGACCATTCTGCAGAGCAATGTCTATGGATGGTTCGTTCGGGAAAGCCGGGGCATCTATGGGCTAACCGATCTCGGCCGGGCCGCTGTGCAGCCAGGCGAATGATTGCACCGTCCGCACGAAAAGGTGGTCGTTTTTCTGCCTTATACTACTTTCGTCTTAGCGTCTTTCGCACTATGGTCCGCGCGAAACTGACACCTTAGGGTGTGGCCGCCTCGGGCGAACGCCGCTTCGCGCCGAATCAAGCAGCCCCATCCCTTTCACGGAGAAACCGCGTGCCCCGATATTATCTTGGCGTTGACGGCGGTGGCACCAATTGCCGCGTGCGTTTGGCCGACGAAAATCTGGTGACGCTGGCCGAAGTGAAAAACGGCCGTTCCAATCTGCAGATCGATGATGGCGAGCCCGCCTATAAGGCGATCAGCGATGGTACCCGCGATGTCTTCAAGGCCGCCGGGATCGATTATGCCGAAACCGCCAATACCTATGCCTGCTTTGGCATGGCGGGTGGCCGCATGGATTCGGCGCGCGCCGAATTCGCCGCACGCGCCTGGCCCTTTGCCGGCGTGACCGTTTATGACGACATCGATATTGCCCATGCCGGCGCTCTGGGGGGCGGGGAAGGTGGTGTCGTCATCATCGGCACCGGATCTGCCGCCATGTCGATCGTCGGTGGAAAACGCTACCAGGCCGGTGGCTGGGGTTTTCATATCGGCGACCAGATGTCGGGCGCGATCCTTGGCCGTGAACTGGCGCGTTATGCCGTCGAGGCCGAAGATGGTCTTGTCGAAGGCTCGCCCTTGACCAAGGCGGTGGTCGCAGCGCTGGGCGGGGATAATCAGGCCGTGATGACCTGGTCGTTCGCAACCGCAATGGATCTCAAGCTTTTGAGCCGCGATGGTACCGAAGGGTGCGACGACGCGCTGATCGGGCGGGCGCCGGGCGAATTCGGCAAGCTCATGCCGCTCTGGTTCGACCATCTCGAACAGAACGATCCTGTGGCGCTCAAACTGCTCGACATCCAGATGGGCTATATCGACACCTATGTGCGCTGGTTCAAATCGCACGATGCCAAGGTGATGGCCATTGTCGGTGGCCTTGGGCAGCGGCTCTTTCCGCGCCTCACCGACCGCTATGGCGACTTCGTCGCCTTGCCGCAATTCGAGCCCCTGCATGGCGCGGTCATCCTCGCCAAGCAAAACACCGCTTCAAACTAGGGACCTTGCCCCGTGTCCAGCCGTATCATCCCCGTCCAGCCCTTTGACTATGTGGTGTTTGGCGCCACGGGTGACCTGACCAAGCGCAAGCTCGTTCCTGCGCTCTATCACCGCTTCAAGGACGGCCAGTTCGACGAACAGAGCCGCATCATTGGCGCATCGCGCACCAAGCTCACCGAAGCCGATTTCCAGCAGTCGGTTCGCGAAGCCATCGCCCAGTTCGTCGAGAAGGACTATCAAGACGCAGCGACCATCGAGCGCTTCGTCAAGATCTGCACCTATGTGCCGGTCGATGCGTCCAAGCCTGAGGAATCGGGCGATCTCGGCAAGGCACTGCGCAATGATCCAAAGATCGTGCGCGCCTTCTATCTGGCGGTGGCGCCGGACCTCTTCGAACCGATCGCCGAATATCTGGCGGCCAAGAAGCTCTACCGCCGCGACGCCCGCGTCGTGATCGAAAAGCCGCTGGGACATGATCTTGAATCGTCCAAGGCAATCAACGACGGCGTGGCCAAGATATTCAAGGAAGATCAGGTCTATCGTATCGACCACTATCTCGGCAAAGAGACGGTGCAGAACCTCCTAGCCCTGCGCTTTGCCAATACGCTTTTCGAGCCCGTCTGGAATTCGGCCCATATCGACCATGTGCAGCTGACCGTGGCCGAAAGCGTCGGCGCGGGTACGCGCGGCTATTACGACGAATCTGGCGCGCTCCGCGATATGATCCAGAACCACATGCTGCAGTTGCTCTGTCTTGTGGCCATGGAGCCGCCAGCTTCGGACGAAGCCAATGCGCTGCGCGATGAAAAGCTGAAAGTGCTGCGCGCGCTGCGGCCGATCACCAATGGCGAAGTGGGCAAGAACACCGTGCGCGGCCAATATCGCGGCGTGTCCTCGGAAGCGACCTCGGTTGCCGGCTATCAGGATGAACTGCCCGAAGACAAGAAGGGCAGCCGCACCGAGACCTTCGTGGCGCTCAAGGCCAATATCGACAACTGGCGCTGGGCCGGCGTGCCCTTTTACCTGCGCACCGGCAAGCGCATGGCTGAGCGCGTCTCGGAAATCTGCATCCAGTTCAAGCCTATTCCGCACTCGATCTTCGACCATGCCGAAGGCGCACCCAAGCCCAATAAGCTCATCATGCGGCTCCAGCCTAATGAGGGCGTCAAGCTCCTCATGATGATCAAGGATCCGGGGCCGGGCGGCATGCGCCTGCGCGAAGTGCCGCTCAATCTCTCGTTTGCCGAGACCTTTGCCGAGCGTACGCCGGAAGCCTATGAGCGCCTGCTGATGGACGTGGTGCGCGGCAGCCAGACGCTCTTCATGCGTCGCGACGAGCTCGAAGCCGCCTGGATGTGGGTCGATCCGATCCGGGAAGCCTGGGATCGCTCGAGCGAACCGCCGCAGACCTATACGGCCGGCACCTGGGGGCCGAGCGGGGCCGTGGCGCTGATCGAGCGCGATGGCCGCTCCTGGTATGAAGGTGCGCTCTCGTGACCATCGACCGCCGCACCTTCGCCGACCGACCGACCCTTGCCAAGGAATTGGCGGAAGCCATTGCCGATCGCATTCGCACGGCTATCGCCGAGCGTGGCGCTGCGGCGATCGCCGTCAGTGGTGGTTCGACGCCCGGAAAGTTCTTTCAGGCGCTCGGCAAGTTTCGCGATGTCGATTGGACCAAGGTCACTGTGACGCTGGTCGACGAACGCTGGGTGGACGAGACTTCGGACCGCTCCAATGCCCTGCTGGTGAACGAAAAGATGCTGCAGGGCCCCGCGGCCGTGGCCCGGTTCGTGCCGCTCTATTCAGGTGGCGACGAGCCGACGCCGGAGGCCGTGGCCAAGACCAATACGCTCATCAGCGCGCTGCCAAAGCCTTTTGCCGCCGTGATCCTCGGCATGGGCACCGACGGGCATACGGCGAGCTTTTTCCCGGGCGGCGATACGCTCGATGAAGCGCTGACGGCAGAGGGCCCGACCCTTGCCATTCATGCGCCGGGCGCGGGCGAACCGCGCATCACCTTTACCCTGCCGCGCCTTTTGGAAACCGATGGCCTTTATCTCCACATCGAGGGAGAGGAAAAGGCCGAGGTGCTGGAAAAGGCGCTTGGCGACGGTCCGGTCGACGAAATGCCGATCCGCGCCGTGCTGCGCTCGGGCGCGCCGCTTTCAGTTTACTGGTCGCCCTGAGCTCCTGGGGCGGTCCCCAATCGACCGCCCTGGCCGCACCCGGCGCCAGTCATCGTTGCAAGGCCTAACCGCGCCAGCGGCCCCCCTTTGGCGCGACCTTGCCCTATATGGAGAAAGACCATGACCGTCCGCCAGGCCATCAAGGATGTGACCGACCGCATTGCGGCCCGCAGCCAGGACACGCGCCGCGATTATCTCGCGCGCATCGATGCCGCCAAGGAAGCCGGCGTTTATCGGTCGAGCCTGTCTTGCGGCAACCTGGCTCATGGTTTTGCGGCCTGCACGCCATCGGAAAAGGCGGCGCTGGCGGGCAACAAGACGCTGAACCTTGGCATCGTCACGAGCTACAATGACATGCTCTCGGCGCATCAGCCCTACCAATTCTATCCCGACATCATCAAGGAAGCGGCGCGCGAAATGGGCGCGACGGCCCAGGTGGCCGGCGGCGTGCCGGCCATGTGCGACGGCGTCACCAAGGGCCAGCCGGGCATGGACCTCAGCCTCTTTTCCCGCGATGTCATCGCCATGTCGACGGCCATCGCGCTCTCGCACAACATGTTCGATGCTGGCGTCTATCTTGGGATCTGCGACAAGATCGTGCCGGGCCTCGTCATCGGCGCGCTGACCTTCGGGCACTTGCCGGCCGTGTTCGTGCCCGCAGGCCCGATGCCATCAGGCATTCCGAATGATGAAAAGGCAAAAGTTCGCCAGCTTTATGCCGAGGGCAAGGTTGGCCGGGCCGAACTACTTGAAGCCGAGAGCAAGTCCTACCATTCGGCAGGCACCTGTACTTTCTATGGCACGGCGAATTCGAACCAGATGCTCATGGAAATCATGGGCCTTCACCTGCCGGGCGCAAGCTTCGTCAATCCCGGTACGCCGCTGCGCGATGCGCTGACGCGCGAGGCGACCAAGCGCGCGCTGTCGCTGACGGCGCAGGGGAATGAATATACGCCCATCGGCCACATCGTTGATGAAAAGGCCATCGTCAACGGCCTCGTGG
>CAJYKO010000376.1 GCA_913775215.1 uncultured Devosia sp.
CACGGTCTTGCCATCCGCACCATATTTGATGGCATTGTCGACGAGATTTTCAAAAACTTCATAGAGCTGGTTGCGGTCTCCGGTCACCATCACAGCCCCTTCGGGCAGGTTCAGCACCACTTCGAGCTCGGCCGCCTTGGCCTGCGTCTGCAGCCCCTCGCGCACTTCGCGCAGGAGCGCCGCGAGATCTACCGACCCCGTCGGGCGCACATGCTGATACATTTCAATGCGGGATAGACTCAGGAGATCATCGATCAACCGGCTCATCCGCTCCGCCTGGCCACGCATGATCCCAAGGAATTTTTCCCGCGCCACCGCGTCGCGCGCTGCGGGGCCCAGGAGCGTATCAATAAAACCGACAAGCGAAGCGAGCGGCGTGCGCAATTCGTGACTGGCATTGGCAATGAAATCGGTGCGCATGGCATCGACGCGCTTCAATTCGGTAAGGCTCTGGAAGGTGACGAGAAGGTTTCGCTCGCCCTCGTCAAGCCAGTCGCCATCCGGCTGGCGGATCGGGGCCACCGTCACTCGGTCCCAGGTTTCGCTCGGCAGCGTTTCGTGTAGCTCGAAACTATGCAGCAGGCCGGTGCGCAGGGTCGCGTCCACGGCGGCCACAAGTTCGGGATTGCGCATGACAAGCGTCAGCACCTTGCCCGGCTGCACATTGGGATATTGGCGGAGCGCCGCGCGATTGCGATAGGCCACCGTGCCACGGCGGTCGAGCACGAGACAGGGCTCGCCAAGCGCCTCGGCAAAGGCGGCCATGAATTTTTCGCCCTGATCCTCCGGCTCGATCGCCGACATGGGCGCCTCGACCACGCGCGTCACTTCCCTGACGGGCAATGGCAGGAAGGCAACGAAGCCGAGCACGAAGACATAGCCCAGCACTGCGAGATCGACCCTAAGATTGCCGAAAATCACGAGTGCAACAAAAAGGCCGGCAAGACCGACAAGCAGCCCGGCATAGTGGGTCAGGCGCCCCAGCAGGGGCTGGGCGCCATAAAGGCTTTGGGCCGATTGGGAATCGTCCATTTTGGGCCGCCTAATCAATCGCTTGCTCCCGCCTCTTGCGCGGGAACCCAGTTTTTAGCACGGTGCATGTAACAACGGAGCGACAGCGTGAGCGATCCCATTCTCGGCTTTGACATCGACAATCCAGAACTGCCCCATGCCATCGACAAGGGGGCGCTGACATCGGGCGGCTTCCCCTATGACAAGAAGCTCGACCGCACCGAGTATGACATGCAGCTTTACGCGCTGCAAAAGCAGCTTGTGCTGCTCCAGGCCCATATGGCCAAGGCCGGCGAGCGCATCGTCGTCGTTTTCGAAGGCCGCGACGCCGCCGGCAAGGGCGGCACGATCAAGACGATCATGGAAAATCTCAATCCGCGCTACAACATCATCGCGGCTTTGCCCAAGCCGAACGATCGCGAGCGCACCCAGTGGTATTTCCAGCGCTATATCGATTGGCTCCCGGCCGCCGGGGAAATGGTGCTCTTCGATCGCTCCTGGTACAATCGCGCCGGCGTCGAACCGGTCATGGGCTTCTGCACCCCGGAAGAAACAGAACTCTTTCTCGAAGAAGCCCCCGAATTTGAAAAGCGCCTGACGCGCGACGGCATAAAACTCTTCAAATTCTGGCTCTCGATCGGCCGCGAAATGCAGCTGAAGCGTTTTCACGATCGCCGCCACGACCCGCTCAAAACCTGGAAGCTGTCCCCGATCGATCTCGAGGCGCTCAAAAAGTGGGACGATTACTCCAAGGCCCGCGACCGCATGCTCGAGCGCACGGACAGCAAGCACGCCCCCTGGACCATCGTCCGCGCCAATGACAAGCGCCGGTTAAGGCTCAACGTCATCCGCACCCTGCTTGATGGCTTCGAGTTCGAAGGCAAAAATCCCAAGGCCATCGGCAAGATCGACGACAAGATCATTCTGAGCGCCGAAGACTTTCTGAAGATGGACGGGGAATAAGCGCGCAGTCAGCCTATGCTTGCCCGATCTCGGGATAGGCGACGACGCATCCCCGTCCTTGGGCCTTGGCGGCATAGCAGGCGGCGTCGGCTTCGCTGAGGCAGGTGGCGGGCGATTGCGCGTCGGGAGTAATCGCGGCAGCGCCGATGCTGGCCCCGATTTGATAATCACGCCCGCTCCAGGAAAAGATCAGCGCGCCAATGGCGCGGACGATCTTTTGGCCGACAAGCTTGCCATTGGGCAGCGGGCAATCTTCGAGGAGTACCGCAAATTCGTCGCCGCCGAGCCGAGCGGCAAGATCATGCCCGCGACAGGCGCCGCGAATGGTTTCTGCGACCTGCTTAAGCAGCGCGTCGCCCGCGGCGTGACCGGCCGTGTCGTTGACCGGCTTGAAGCGATCAAGATCGATGTAAAGAA
The DNA here is from genome assembly GCA_913775215.1 of uncultured Devosia sp. GTDB lineage: Bacteria > Pseudomonadota > Alphaproteobacteria > Rhizobiales > Devosiaceae > Devosia. The sequence continues at coordinate 2,392 of CAJYKO010000376.1, forward strand.
GGCAATGGCGCCGATTGCTTCCTTCGGCAGAAGCCAGCGCAAGGTTGAGGGCGCGATCGAAAGCGGCGCGGTTGGGCAGGCTCGTCAGTGGATCGTGATTGGCAGAATGCACGAGCTCGCGTTGCAGGGCGCGGCTCTGGCTGATGTCCTGAAAGACCAGCACGGCGCCGGTGACGCTGCCATCCGGCATGACGACGGGCGAGGCTGAACATCGGATATCGCGCGCCTGGCCATCGCGCGAAACAAGGATCACTTCGTCCGGCACCTCGTAGGGGCTGCCATGGGTCAGGCAGGTGATGGCGGGGCACGGTGCTGCCTCATGGCCATGGGCATGGCGTAGCGGAAACACATTTTCGGCAAACTGGCCGACTGCATCGGATTGGGTGAACCCGGTAAAGCGCTCGGCAGCCGGGTTCATGAAGGTTACACGACCGGCGCTGTCCGTCCCGATCATGCCATCGGCGACGGCTTCGAGGGTGACACGCAGTCGCTCCTTTTCAGCTGCCAGTTCCTGCTCGATGGTCTTGAGATAGGTAATGTCGGTATCGGTACCGACGGTTCGCAGAGTATTTCCGTTCTCATCCCACTCGACGGGACGACCACGGCTCATGATCCAGATATATTTGCCGTCTCTTCTACGTTCGCGATACTCCAAGGCATCGAAATTGTCGTCGCCCTGATCCTGCTTGTGAATGTCTCTCAAAACGCGGGCAACGTCATCGGGATGCAGTCGGGCAATCCACTGTTCCTGATGGTCGCTCCCGATCTTCTCTTCCTCGGGAATGCCACGCATGCGCCGCCACATGCGGGAATAAAACATGCCGTCGGTGCGAATATCGTGGTCCCACACACCCTGCCGCGCGCTTTCGAGCGCAAAGTTCCAGCGGTTTTCCGTATAGACTAGGGCTTCCTCGGCGCGCTTTTGCAGCTCGATGCTCGTCACCTGCAGCATGACGCAATCCGGTTCGCCATTGGGATTGCGGGCGAGCGCTGCCGCCAGCATAACCCAGATGGATTGGCCGTCGGCATGGCGCATCTGGTGTTCGCCGCGATACAGCTCGGACTCGCCGCGAGCCAGGCGCTCAAGATGCTGGCGGCCGGCATGCGCATCGGCCTCGTGGAAGAGGTCGAAGCCGTCAAGAGGCGTTTCAGCATCGAGCCCATAGCCGAGAAGGCGCGTAAAGGCTGGATTGAGATAACGCGCGGTGCCCTCGAGCCCGGTCACGAGCATGCCGACAGGCGCAATTTCGGCCAGGCGCGACAGGACCGGCACCGCGCGCTGGCTGCTTTTCGATCGGACTACCCGCCGCTGCGCGGCACGCGTCATGCTCATCCAGCTCAGCCCTGATCGAGACGCGAGAGAATGAAATCGCGTTCTTCGGCAAGCCCGGTCCATTCATGCGGGTGCTCGGCGTCAAAGATCAGCGTATAAGGGCCCTTGTAGCCCGCGCCCTCGGCTGCCGAGAGGCAGGCAGCATAATCGGCTTCGTCGAGCTGGCCATCGGCAAAGCCTGCTTTGGCGTGGCAAAGTTCGGCGCGCGCAAAGATCGAGGCGAGATCCTGGTATTTGGTGGAGCCCGACCAATTGCCGAAATCGCCCAGAAGACCGACGCGTCCTTCGAGCCGATCGAGCACTTCGTGAACGATTGCCGGAGACGAAAGTAGATCGAACCAGTTCTCGGTCACAAGGCGGAGGGGCGAGCCGGCATTGGCATCGGCCAATTGCCGAAGGGCCGCAATGGAGCGCTCGATGTTTTCCGGCGTCGGCTTCTGCTTGCCCGCAATGATGCGGGCATTTTCGGCGCCGAGCTCATTGGCGACGTCGACCCAGCCGGCAATCCAGGCCGTATCGCGCGGACCATTGACCGGGTCGGTGATGTCACCGGCATCGATGAGAAGCGTCTGCAGTGTGACGCCGGCGATGCGGAGCTGCTCGCGCAGTTCAGCGAGATAGATAGAATCGCGGCTGCGCATGTGGAAGGAGACGATTTCGAGGCGCTTGTAGCCGTGATTGGCAAGCACCGACGGCAGGCCAAGCAGGGATTCGCTGCCTTCGCCATAGGTATCTTCGCCCGGACCTATGGCGTCGGTGGTCAGGTCGTGCGCATAGGTCGTGCCCAAAAGGCGATGCAACGACCAGGTGGAGACCGCAATTCGGTCAGCACTCTGGGCCATAGGTATTCTCCCCGTTCCTCGGAATCAGACTCTCACGCGTAAAGGCGCCGTGCAATTCAATTTCTCAGGCCAGCAGCACTTAACGCGGAGGCCGCACGGGATGCGCAGCCATCAGCATAATGACCTAGCGGATGCGATAGATCCGCTCGGCATTGGCAGCAAAGAGCTTTTGCTGATTGTCCTGGGACTCAGGCGAAACGATCTCGCGCAGGGCTTCCACCCAGCGGGTCAGCGTGCCGGTCTTGGTGACAACCGGATAATCCGAACCAAAGACGACACGATCCCAGCCAAAACTGTCGATGACATGCTCGACATAGGGGCGGAGCGTTTCGGTGGTCCAATCAGGGTCGCAATGATTGACCACGCCCGACACCTTGCCGTTGACATTGGGCAGCGCGGCAATGGCCGTGAGATCCTGGCGCCATGGGTCGAGCCCGACGCCATTGATGTCGGGATTGCCGCAATGGTCGAGCACGAAGGTCACCTCGGGCAGCTTTTGCGCGAGAGCGACGCCAAGATGGAGCTGGTCGGCGCGGAGACAGAGATCGAAGGTCAGGTTGTGCTTGGCCAGCAGCCGCAGATTGTCGGCAAAAAGCTGGTCCTGGCTGATGCTGTCGTCGATCTCATGGAGAATGCGCCTCAGGCCCTTGATGCGGCCTTGGCCGATCGCAAGGAGCCTTTCGAGCTGCTGCGGAAAATCGGGATGTTCCGGGCGGCAGGCCGCTATCGCGCCAGTGACGCCCGGGAGGCCGAGCACGAAGCCTGTTTCCGCCTCGATATCGCCTTCTGCGACGTCCACTTCCATATGGAGCGCTTCTTCGATACCGAGCGACTTAGCCTCGGCCCAATAGGTTTGGGCCGGCCATGGGCGATTGATCGCCGGAGCACCCGACAGCCAGGGATAGGTGAGGCGGTCGGGATAGACGAGGTGTAGATGGGTATCGATAATGCGCATGTGTCCTCCGCCGGCGAAAATAGCAGAAGGCGCGCCGGAGTGAACCCTGTGCCTTGTGGAAGAGGTCAGTTAAAGCCTTTGGCAGACCGGCTCCTTTTAAGCTTTTGAACGTTATGGGGAGGCGGAATAAGTCTCCGAGGCACTATGGAAAAAGAGACGCGCAGCCCAGTTCTGGTGACCAATGCGCGCGGGCGGTCGCCCTTTGTCATCGTCTGCGATCATGCATCGAACCGCATCCCCGAGCGCTACGGGGATCTTGGCCTGACACCCAGCGAGCGGTTGAGCCATATCGCCTGGGACCCCGGCGCACTGGCGGTCAGTCGGTTTTTGTCCGATAGCCTCAATGCGCCGCTGATCGAATCGACGGTCTCGCGCCTCGTCATCGACTGCAACCGCGCGCTTGATGCGCCGGATTTGATCTGGACGCTGTCGGAGCGGACGCGTATCGCCGCCAATGAAAATCTCAGCGACGAGGAGCGCCAGTACCGGATCCGGCATTTTCACCGGCCGTTTCACGGCGCCATCGAAATGCTGCTCGAAGCGCGGCGCAATGCGGGCCAGGAATCGATCCTTGTTTGCATGCATTCGTTCACGCCGGTTTATCTCGGCGTAGCACGCCCCTGGCCGATCGGGCTCATGCATGGTCGCGACAGTCGATTCACCGAGCGACTGCGCGACGCCATGGCCGCCGAACGACCCGAGCTCAACATAGGCTGGAACGAGCCCTATGCCGCCCTGACCGGGGTGACCCTGACACTCGAAGCTCATGGCGATGGCCGCGGCATCGAATCAACGATGATCGAATTGCGCAATGACGAAATCCTGTCGCCCGAAGGGGCCCGGCGCTGGGCCGGCCTCCTCGCGCGCAGCCTTGAAGCCGCGCGCTTGAAAGGCGCCAGGCCTTAGCCGGCGACAGAAGCCACAGTGGCCTTGGCGCCCTGGTCGAAAAGGCTGTCGAGATGGCCGATTACGGCCTCGCGGAAGATGGCATTGGCGGCGAGATCGCTGCCGAAAATTTCCGTCAACGCCGAAAGCCCCTCGTAAAGCGCCACAGGATCGTCTCCCGCATCGGCGGCGATGGCGTGCATCTTGAGTGCGTGCGGATCGCGCACGTCGATCTCATTGCCCGCTTCATCGACGCCTGTCACATAGCGCATCCAGGCGGCGACCCCGAGCGCAAGACGCGTCATCGGCTGACCGGCCTTGAGGCGATCGCGAATGGTGCCGAGAAGGCGCTGCGGCAGCTTTTGCGAACCATCCATGGCGATCTGCCAGGTGCGATGTTTCAGGGCCGGATTGCGGAAGCGCTCAAGCAACTGATCGCGATAGGCACCAAGATCGGTGCCCGGCATATCGAGCGTCGGCATGGCTTCTTCGGTCATCAGGCCATGGATCAGCTTGACGTAAGCCGCATCGCCCATGACCTCGGCGATATATTGGTAGCCACCGAGATAACCGAGATAGGCCATGGTCGAGTGCGAGCCGTTGAGCATCCTGAGCTTCATCAACTCGAAGGGCTCGACATCTTTCACCAGTTGCGCACCAACCTTTTCGAAGGCCGGGCGACCGGCGGGGAAATGATCTTCGATCACCCATTGGGTAAAGGGCTCGGTCATGATCGGCCAGGCGTCTTCCGCGCCGATGAGCTCAGCGACCTCGGCGCGATCAGCATCGGTGGTCGATGGAACGATGCGATCGACCATAGTCGAGGGGAAGGCAACGTTTTCGACCCATTTGCCAAGATCGGTCTCGCGGAGGCTAGCAAAGCGGGTGACGATCCGCTTGGCCGTTTCGCCATTGGAGGGAAGATTATCGCAACTCATCACCGTGAAGGGCGTAAGCCCAGCCGCTTTCCGCCGCGCCAGCGCCTCGACCAGCATGCCCGGCGCCGATTTCGGCGCTGTGGGATTGGCGAGATCGTGGACCACGTCCGGATGCTTCTGATCGAGTTCGCCGGTTGCCGGATCGTGGCAATAGCCCTTTTCGGTGACCGTCAATGAAACGATGCGGATTTCGGGCGAAGCCATCAGGGCGAGCAGTTCTTCCCGCTCGGTGTTCGCATCCATCACCGACAGGATCGAGCCGATAACGCGTGGATGGGTGCCGGCCGCATCGCGCACGGCGATGGTGTAAAGCCCACCCTGCGGCTCAAGCGCCTCCTTGGTGTCTGGCCGACGAAGGCTGGCGCCGACAATACCCCAGCTCAGGTCCTCGGCCAGGAGATCGTCGACATAGACAGCCATATGGGCCCGGTGAAACGCGCCGATCCCCAGATGCACGATGCCCGGCGAGACCTTCTCCCGATCATAGTTCGGCACGCCAATACCCGCTTTGAGAGAGCCGAGGATTTTGGGGCTAAGGCGTTCGCTGGTCATGGCGGCTCCGGAAGATAAAATCGGGCGCAGCATAATGACTTCCAATCTTGTATGGAAGGGTGGGTTTATGATGAAGTCGAAGACTTGCGGCGTTGTGTTGCGCCCGGCATAAGCCTTGAGGACACGGAGGAGGAAACCGTCATGGCCGGCAAGCGGATCGTCAGCATCGGCGAATGCATGATCGAAATGAGTGGCGGGGAAGACCGCAATTATCGCCTCGGCTATGCCGGCGATACGCTCAACACCGCCTGGTATCTGCGCGCGCTGCTCGGCAAGGACTGGAACGTCGATTATGTGACGGCGCTCGGCAAGGACCGCTATTCCGACGATATCCGCACCTTCCTCCAATCCAATGACATCGGCACGGGCCATATCGGCACGGTGCCCGAGCGCCGTCCGGGTCTTTACATGATCCATCAGGACAAGGGCGACCGGCATTTTACATATTGGCGCGACCAGTCCGCGGCCAAGCTTCTCGCCGACGACAAGGCGGCGCTCCATAAGGCCGTCGAGGGCGCGAGCCTCGTCTACTTCTCCGGGATCACGCTCGCCATCCTCGCGCCGCGCGCCCGTGGTCGGCTGCTCGGGGCAATCGTCAAGGCGCGGGACAATGGTGCCAAGATCGCCTTCGATACCAATCTGCGGCCGGCGCTCTGGTCCAGCCAAAGGGTGATGGCCTCGGTGCTGACGGCCGCCGCAAGCCTTTGCGATATAGTCCTCCCCACCCATTCCGACGAAGCCCCGCTCTTTGGTGACAAAAGCGTCGAGGACACGGCTGAGCGCTATCTCGAACTCGGCGTCGAAGAGGTTGTGGTGAAGGACGGCGCCAAGGAAGCCTTTATCGCCACGGCGAGCGAGCGCGTGCATGTCTCGCCCAAGCCAGTCGAAACAGTGGTGGATGCCACCGGGGCTGGCGATAGTTTCAATGGCGGCTATCTCTCAGCCCGGCTCACCGGCAAGTCGATCCGCGAAGCAGCCGAAGAGGCGCATTGCGTCGCTGGCATCGTCATCGGCCATAAGGGAGCACTGGTCGAACCCAAATTCTTGGGATGAGGCCCGGCCTTCAAACAGAAGGCGCATAGGTCTCGGCGCAGAGCGCGACGAAACTTTTCATTCCCGCCGATTGCGGGCTCGACTTGCGCCGCGCGACCAGCAATTGCCTCATGGCCCAGCTTTCGGCGAGCGGGGCGCAGACCAGGTCGGTTCCTGCGAGAAGATGTAGGCTCGTCGAGCGCAAAAAGCCGATGCCGAACCCTGCCTCCACCATGCGCACGAGCGCGGGGAAACTTTCGACCCGCAGCGTCTCGGTCAGCGCCTTGCCCTTGGCTTCCGCCGCCTCCGCCAGGAGCCGATCGAGCGAGCCGGAATGATGCACGCCGACAACGGCATGGCCGCGCACCGCATCGAACGAGATGGATTTGCGCGGCTCGATTTCGCTCGCCAGCGGATGGTCGGGCGGCGCCAGCACCCAGACGCGCTCGTCCTCGAAGGGCCGGATTTCAAAGCGCGCGAAATCGTAATTGTCCGAAACGATGGCGACATCGGCCCGGCCCTCATCGAGCGCCAGCAGCGCCTTGGCCGCGCCCATTTCGGCGATGGAGAGTTCGATCCCCGGAAACTTCTTGGCAAAGCGCGCCAGCAATTCCGGCAGACGCCCGGTCAGCGCGGAACCGGTACAGGCAAGCCTTAGGCTGCCGCGCTGCCCCGACCCAAACTCGGCCATGACGGCATCGAGATCGGCAATCGAGCGCAGAACCGTCCGGCACCCTTCGGCATAGGCTTCACCCGCGGCGGTGAGCTTCACCCCCTGCGCCGAGCGATCGAACAGCACGACCCCAAGTCGCGCTTCGAGGTCAGATACGCGTCGACTGACGGCGGACGAGGCAATGCCCTCGCGCTCGGCCGCCCGGCCGATCGAGCCGGTTTCAGCCAAGAGCAGAATGAGCCGCGCGGTGACGCTGTCGAATGGTGCCATGTCTTTTCCTCGTCGCCACCATAATGGCGGAACGCCCGAGGTCAAAACGCATCGCAGAACATTGGACCAATTGCTGTGCGTAAGCTATCCCGCCAGCGCCCATACCCCCCGAGAAAGGTAGAAAAGTCCGATCCCGGTGACGATCCAGCGCGTCCACTTGCGGAAATTCTCGTCCGAGAGCCGCTGCAAGATGCGATACCCGACATTGGTGCCAAGAACGGCAAAAGGCGCGGCGATGAGCGCGATGATCCAATCCCCCGGCGCCATCGCCGAGGCTATGGCGCCATAAAAGATGATCTTGGCCCCGTGCGACATCACCTGCGCCGCCGCCTTGGTTGCGATGACAGTGCGCCGATCCATCTGTGTGCGGATGAAAAAGATATCGATCGTCGGCCCGGCCACCCCGACGGCGAGATTGAGTCCCGAGCCGAAAAAACCGCACCAGAACCCGTGCCAGGGCTTGCTGGCATCGAGCGCCAGCCAATCCTTGGGGATCCAGACCAGGATCGGCATCAGACCGACGACGATGCAGACGGTGACGAAATCAGGCGTATAGCGCACGATGAACAGCAGCGTCGCCGCCGCGACGAGCCCCATCAGAATGGCCCCCAGGATCCGCCAATCGATGAACTCGCGCGAAAAAATGGCCCGTGAGCCATTGGCGATCAACTGAACCACACCCTGCACGGCAATTGCCGTCGCCACAGGCAACAGCGTCATCAATGCCGCCAGAAGTATCATCCCCCCCGCCATACCAAAAATTCCCGACAGCACCGAAGTGCAGAAGGTAATGGCGGCAAGAAGAATGAGGATCATGGGCGACATGACAACAGGATGACTGAGCCGGTGCCGGCAAACCAGCCGGCTTTGGGCAAGGGGCCATGCCTGCAAGGCGCTACTGACCATTCTCCAACAATTCGGGATAGATCACCGCCGAACACTGGCGATTATTCTCATCAAGCTTGGCCTGCTCATCGGCCGTCAGCACGCCGGAATAGACCGGGTCCCAGAGATTATCCCGCGTCAGCCCCTCCATCCCGCACTGACAATAGGTGGTGCACATCTCCGCGCTCGTCCCGCCCGTCTCGCACGTCGCCTGACAGGTCTTCAAAAAGTCCGCCTCGCGCAGCGCATCCTGTGTGCCCAAAAGCATCGAAAGCGGCACGATCACCGCCAGCAGCACCGGCTGATGGATCAGATAAAACGGCAGGCTCCACCGCCCGAGCCAGCCCAATGCGCGCGGCACTTTCCCCTGCGGCTGCACCTCGGCAAGCTTGGGCAAGAGCCGTGCCTTGGCCAACCGCGACGCCAAAATCCCGATCAGCACGGCACCGAACCAGGGAAAGACCGGCACGAGATCATTGGTCACCGGCGGAGTCACCCAGAAGCCAAGCCAGGAGAAAACCTTCTCGTTAAAAAGCGGATCGGCAAAGACGAAATGCGGGACGATGAACAAGATCGCCACCAGCCCCACCGCCCAAAGCGGCACGAAAAGGAAGGGCAGCCCCATCAACATGAAAAGCGCGATGGCATGCAGCACGCCGAAATAGACGAAGGCATCGGGAAAGGTAAAAAACGTCCCGAGCGTAATCGCCAGCGCCCCGAGCGCCACGAAGAGCCAGCGCCGCCAAAAGCTCTTCCAACGAATGCCATTCCCATGCCCAAGCACGAGCCCGACACCAACGAGAAACAAAAAGCTCGCAAGGATCGAGCGTGCAAAAAACACCCAGGCCGGATCAAACCCGACATCGGCGCCGATAAAGCCAAAATACCAGAGGTCCCAGCACAGGTGGTAAAAGGCCATGAGCAAGATGGCGACGCCACGGGAAATGTCGATCACCGGCAGGCGCTTTGTCTTGGTCGTTATTTCGGCCATGTTAGGTCCTATTGGTTTGCGCGGGCCTGCCGGAGCAGTCTGTACATATCACAGGCTGTAGCGGAGGCAGGCTCCAGTGCATAATAGAGAACTTCGTCGGCTCGAGCCTGGCGACGCGGCGCTTCTGGGCAGCCTGAACCGGCTATTCGGGCGGGAATTCGACGATAGACCAACCTATATCGATGCTCCGCCAGGCGCCGACTACGTCGCAAGATTGCTCGCCAAAGATCATGTGCATGCTCTTGTTGCCATCGAAGACGGCCGAATCGTCGGCGGGCTCGTTGCTTATGAACTCCAGAAATTCGAACAGGAGCGCTGCGAGATTTACATTTATGATCTCGCCGTCGCCGCCGAAAAGCGCAGGCAGGGCATCGCGACAGCCTTGATCGATTACCTTCGCGGTATTGCAAGGGACCGCGGCGCCTGGGTCATCTATGTGCAGGCCGATCATGGCGACGACGCCGCCATCACGCTCTATACAAAACTTGGTGCCCGAGAAGACGTCATGCATTTCGACATCCCCATCGCAGATCAATCTCCGGCATAACCGACGACCACCGCCAAAAATGCGTCGCCATAGCGATCGAGCTTCCCCTGCCCGACCCCAGGCAGATTGAGCATCCCGTGCGGATGCGTCGGCTTTGCCATCGCCATGGCTTTGAGCGTCGCATCGTGAAAGATCACATATGGCGGCACGCCCTGGCTCTTGGCAATTCTGAGCCGCTCGGCCCGCAGCGCTTCGAACAGCCCCTTGGCATAGTCCGGCACTTCCACTGATTTGCTGAGCTGGCGCCTGACCTCGACGGCCTTTTTCGGCCGGTCCTTGCGCAGCGTCACACGGCGCTCGTGCTTGAACACCGCCCGCGCGCCTTCCCCCAGCGTCAGCGCGCCGTGATTGGCGTGGTCGACGACGATCAGACCCATGGCCGTCAATTGCCTGAGCACCGATTGCCAGGCTTTCGCATCAAGCTCACGGCCCTGTCCGAAGACCGGCTGGTTCTGGTGCCCAAACCGCTGGACTTTCTCCGTCTCCTTGCCGACCAAGACATCGATCACATGCGCCGCGCCAAACCGCTGCCCGGTGCGATAGATCGCCGCCAGCGCCTTGATCGCGGATTCCGTGCCGTCCCAGCTCTCGACCGGCGAGCGGCAGGTATCGCAATTGCCGCAATTGCCCTCATGCGCCTCGCCAAAGTGGTTGAGGATAGCCTTGCGCCGGCATTCCGCCGTTTCGCAGACGCCGAGCAGCGCATTGAGCTTGCCGTGCTCGACCCGCTTGATCTCGTCGGGCGCATTGCCCTCGTCGATCATGCGCCGCCGCTGCACCACATCGGCCATGCCATAGCTCATCCAGGCATCGGACGGCTGCCCGTCGCGCCCGGCACGGCCGGTTTCCTGATAATAGGCTTCGATCGAAGCCGGCAGATCCATATGCGCGACATAGCGAACGTCCGGCTTGTCGATCCCCATGCCGAAGGCCACGGTCGCGACGAGACAAAGCCCTTCTTCCTTGAGAAACGCATCCTGATTGGCGCTACGCATCTCGGCCGGCATGCCCGCATGATAGGGCAGTGCGCGAATGCCTTTGCCGGAGAGATAATCGGCAATGTCCTCGACCTTGGCGCGGGAGAGGCAATAAACGATGCCGCTTTCGCCCTTATGCCCAGCCAAAAAATCGAGCAGCTGTTCGCGCGCCTTGTCCCGCTCGACGATGGAATAGGAAATATTGGGCCGGTCGAAGGAGGTGGTAAAAACTTCGGCCTGTTCGAGCCCCAGGCGCTCGATGATGTCTTCGCGCGTCGTCGGATCGGCCGTTGCCGTCAGTGCAATGCGCGGCACGCCGGGGAACAGCTCCACGAGGTGAATGAGCTCCCGATATTCGGGCCGGAAATCGTGCCCCCACTGGCTTACGCAATGGGCTTCGTCGATGGCGAAAAGCGCGATATCGACACCGGACAGCATATTGGCAAATCCCGGCGTCGCCACGCGCTCCGGCGCCACATAGAGAAGATCGAGCTCCCCGGCGCGCAATTGCCGCCGCACCGTGCTCGCTTCTTCGGGCGAGAGCGAGGAATTCAGCGCCGCCGCCGCGACCCCAGCCTGCTTCAGCGCCTCGACCTGATCGCGCATGAGGGCAATGAGCGGGGAAACCACGATCCCGACCCCGGGCCGACAAATGGCCGGGATCTGGTAGCACATGGATTTGCCCGCACCAGTCGGGAACAGCACCACCGCATCGCCGCCGCCGACGATCTGGTCGATCACCTTGGCCTGCTGGCCGCGAAACTGCTTGTGCCCGAATATTTCGCGCAGAACATCGAGCGGGGTCAGCCGCTCGGTTCGGTGGGGCGAAAACAGATCATAGGAATCGAGCGCTTGCACAGGCTCCTTGAATCATGAGCGCGGGGTGAGCCGCAAGGGCATGGGCGCCGCCTATCCCCTACACATAGCCGAGAGCGACAAATTGCTGATGGAACCACCACCAGCCGAGCCCTGACAAAACCGCCACCACCGCAAAGGCGGTCCAGCCCTTGGCGGTCAGATTCTGATGGTCGGGCGTGCGATAATCAAAGCCATCGCCAAAGACGAGGAAGATCGCGCCGAAGACAAAGCAGAGCGGCACCAGCGCGAAAACCTTGAGCTCGTAATGTACCTCAGGCACGCCTGCCTGCGCTTGCTGCAACGGCACGAGAAGGAAGAAATAGAGACAGGCAAAGCCGATCAACACGATCGCCAGTCCGCCCAACCGCACCAGAATTTCCCGCGCCATGGGCCCTCCCGCTTCGCTGTCGGAAAGTGCCATATGCGTGGGAAATCAATCAAGCCTCAGCCGCCGACGATCTCGCCATAATAGATTGGCTGCAGAGCCTTGTCCTAATGCGCGTGCTGCTCAGCATTGCGTTTTCGCGTCGCGGCCGCTTTCTTGGCCGAAGCCGATCGATCGGCCGCCGAGCGGTTCGCCGATGCCTTGCCACCTTTTTCACCGCCCTTGTGAGAAGCGGGATGGCCGGTGTCCTTGCCACGGCCGGAGCCGGATTTCTTGCCGCCGCCATCGTCCTTGTTGACGCTGGCCCGGGCGCGGCGTTCCGCCTCCTCGTAGCTCACGCCCTTTTTCTCATAGCCCTCTTCGATATGCTCGGCCTTGCGCTTCTGCTTATCGGTATAGGCGGATTTATCGCCCTGCGGCATGGTCGCCTCCTGCGACGGGAATGAAGATGAAGGGATTGCGCGAGTGCGATAGAGGCTCGGTTGCCTATTCGTTGGCCAGGCAGGGAAACCGGAAAAACCAAGCCCGTTCCTCATGCCACCGCGTCCGGTTGACGCGCGCTTTCCCTTCGACAGGGCAACGGCATGCTCCGGGTGGAGTTGCCCAAAGCGTCAGAAGTTAATCAGCGAGATTTATGGGATCAGATCCCAGACGGCATAGCTCAAGCCTTCATCGTTTTGCTGAGATAGCGCGAATTGCGTTCGACAAACCGCCACGGTGTCTCGACGCCCTTGGTGATCCCGATCCGCGGTCCCGTAGCCACCTCGCTCACGGCCTCAGCCGGCAACAGCGCAAATGGAGCCGCATCGAGCGGCAAGCCATTTTGCTTGAGATCGATCGCCAAAGCCGCGGCCAGTTTCCCCGGCCCCGAGCAAAGCTGCTTTTCAACCACCCCGCCCCGCCGTTCATGCATCACATCGAGCCCAATAGTCGGCTCTAGCGCCCGAATGAGAATGGCACTGCCCGGCCGGCAAACAAAATTGAGGCAAAAGTGGATGCCGTATATCTTATAGACATAGGCATGACCCGGGGGCCCGAACATGGCGGCATTTCGGTGCGTTGGCCCCTTGAAACTATGCGAAGCCGGATCGGTTTCGTCATAGGCTTCCACCTCGACGATCCGTCCGCCAACGCCGTCGACCATGAGCACCATGCCGATCAGCTCCGGCGCTACGTCGAGCACCGGCCGATCGAAAAAGTCATTTGAAACCCTCAAGCGCGCACCCGATAGGCAGGGACGACGCCCCATCCATTCTGCCCAAACGCAGCCGCGAGAAAGCGCACGCATCGGCCCGCGAACTCTCGCGCAAGCACGAGATCCCGGCCAGTTGAACCAAGCCCTTCTCGTTCAGAACGGCTTTGCTTGCTCGTGCTGTCGGATGACCAGCGGCTTGCCGCCCTGATAACGCTCCTGCGCAGCATGACTCCACCAGGAGACGACGCAGAACCCAAGATTGAGCGTGGGCACGACGCCCTCGACTTCGAACGACCGCATCTGCCGCTTGGGCTTGATGCGCAGGGTCCCGCGACCCAGAGGCAGCCTGATCCAAGACATTGCAATCCCCCCGGATTGGATCGGATTAGCATGGTTAAGAAAATGCTAATCGTCAATGTCATAATTCCTGGCGGAGATATTTTTTCTTTTGCCGTCAGTTGTTTGCGAGCAAGTCTCTCAATCGACACGGCCGCGCGCCGAAACCTGCACGGATTCAACGACTTCCTCGCCGCGCACCAGCGTCACGGTGTCGAAGAGATTGCTCACCGGGCAGCAATGATTGGGCACGATCCGGATCGTATCGCCAATTCCAGGCTTTTTCGTGCAGGCCGAAACGTCGAGCGTCCCATGTTCTTCACTGAGCCCCACGATCCGCGCCTCCGGGTAATCGAGCACATAGCCATGCCCTTCGAGCCCCAGGAGATCGCTGGTCAGCGTCTTTGAGCCAGCATCGATGATCGCCCGCCCCTCGGTCGGCCGCGATACCACCGTCGCCAACACCGTCAGCGCACACTCGTCATAGCTGGCCGCGCCCGCCGCTACCTGGCTGCGGTCCATATAGATATAGGTGCCCGGCCGGTATTCGGTCGCGACCCCGGCCTCTTCCATGTGCCAGATATCGGGCGTCCCGCCGGTCGTGATCTCGGGCAGCGGCATGCCCGCACTTTCAAACAGTGCCTTGGCATCTGCAAGCCAGTCTGCCGCCTCCCGATACTTCTTGGCGGCCGGATAGGTCATCAGCCCGGCAAAATTCGGTCCCGGCAAAACCGCGATCTGCCGCGCCAGCGACAAGGCCGCCTCGGGCGATTGCACGCCGCACCTTCCCATGCCGGTGTCGCATTCGACAAGAACCCCAAGCGGATGGCTCGCGTCAGCAAAAGTCTCGGCAAGCCCGATCACCGTCTCGGTGCTGTCGGCGGCGACGCGAATGGTCACCCGATCGTGGAGTGCCTTTAATCTCGCGCGCTTCTTGACGCCGACGATATTGAAGGTCAGTAGCAAGTCGTCAAGCCCGGCATCGGCCATTACCTCGGCTTCACCCAGCTTCTGCACCGTGATCCCCACCGCACCCAGTTCCACCTGGCGCTTGGCAAAGCGCGGCAGCTTGTGCGTCTTGATATGCGGCCGAAGTTTTATCCCAGCCTTATCGGCCGCATCTTGCGCCTTTTTGAGGTTGGCTTCGGCCTTGTCGAGATCGACCAGCACCACCGGGGTTTCGAGTTCACGAATATTGCTCATTTGCCCCTCAAGACCTCATCGACAAATCTCAGATTACCCGCCGTCAGCCCAGCATCGACAGGCAATACCGTGCCGGTTATGCCCGAGGCCGCATCGGAACACAAAAATAGCGCCGCATTTGCCACCTCGACCGGGCTCACCATCCGCCCCAGCGGATAATGGGGCAGCACATTATCAAGAAGGCTCGGATCGGCCGCCAATCGATGATCCCAGGCCGGCGTCCGCACCGATCCCGGCGCCACGACATTAGCCCGAACCCCCTCGCCCCCGCGCTCGACGGCAAGTGCCTTGGCATAGGCGACAAGCCCGGCCTTGGCCGCCGAATAGGCGGGATTGCCAAAGTGGGCGATGGCATTGACCGACGAGATGAAGACCAGCGCACCCCGCCCCCGCTCCGCCATCGCGGCCACGATCGGATCGGTCAGCGCATAGGCGCCATTGAGATTAATATTGAGCTCTGCGGCCCATACCGCATCATCGACCATCCCCAGATGCTCGGCGCGGGTAAAACCGACATTGGCCACCACGGCATCATAGACACCATGGGCCGTGATATCTGCGGAAACCGTAGCGCGCGTCGCGGCCATATCCGCCTGGTCGAAGAGGATCGTCCGCTCAAGCGCGATCCCCGCGAGCAGCGCGCTTTCCTTTTCGGCGCCCACAACCCTGGCGCCGGCATCCTGAAAGACCGCAACCAGCGACCGCCCGATACCGCCACCGGCCCCGGTAATGAGCACAGTTTTGCCATCGAGGCGGAAGGGATTTTTTAACACTTTTGTTCCTCCAGCGTGAGGGTAGGCCGGCGCTAGGTTGTGTGGACAGTTGAGTCAGAGCGAGCCGAAAATGCCGGTTTTCGAGAACCGGAGCGGAGCGTACATCAGTACGTGAGCACCGGAAGCGGAGAAAATTGGCGTTTGCAGGCCGCTATGGCCAGCTGGGCGCACGACCTACGGCCCTTTATATGCCACGAGATCTATCTCAACCTTGCAATCCACCATCATCCGGCTCTGCACGCAGGCCCGCGCCGGCGGATGCTCGCTAAAGTAGCTCTTATAAACCCCGTTAAAACTCCAGAAATCCCGGGGATCATCGAGCCAGACGCCGACGCGGACCACATGTTCGAGCCCATAATCGGCCTCTTTTAAAATCGCGAGCACGTTCTGGATGGTCAGGTGTGTCTCCTCGACAATCCCACCCCGAACGATCTCGCCATCCTTCATCGCCACCTGCCCGGACACATAGAGCCAGCCGCCGGCTTCCACCGCGCGGGCAAAGGGGAGGTTCTGGCCACCGGCACCGGACTTTTCAGTCCCATAACGCTTGATCGGCATGGCTGCATCCTTCCAGGAAAATGAAACTCAATTTCTCTTTTGGTCCATATTGCTGGGTCTTTGAAGCGAGAAACATGGTTTTTTGAATCTGCCGATGTAAATTTCTTACGTGAAGCACCGCAAACACCGTGCTAGGCTCGATCAGCGCGAACACTCGCGCCCTCATGTCCCCAGCCTTTGGAAATCTGTCGTGCGCGTCTTCACCGCGGCCCTCGCCACCGAGACCAATACCTTCTCTCCCATCGCTGTCGACAAGCGTGCTTTCGAAGCCTCGCTCCATGCTGGGCCCGGCGAACATCCCACCACCCCCACCCTTTGCACTGCCCCGATCACCGTCGGTCGTGAAGTGTGCGCGAAAGAAGGCTGGACCCTGATCGAAGGCAGTGCCTCCTGGGCCGATCCCGCCGGCCTCGTCGCGCGCCAAACTTATGAAGAGATGCGCGACACGATCCTCGGCCAGCTTGAGGCCGCCATGCCCGTGGACGCCGTCGTCCTCGGCCTTCACGGCGCCATGGTCGCCCAGGGCTATGACGATTGCGAAGGCGATCTGCTCGCCCGCGTCCGTGCCATCGTCGGTCCTGACATCCTGGTTTGCGCCGAACTCGACCCCCATAGCCATCTCACCGCCAAGCGCGCTGCGGCCGCCAATTTCTTCGTCTACTTCAAGGAATTCCCGCATACCGACTTCGTCGATCGCGCCCGCGACCTCTGGGACATCGCCGTCCGCACTCTCAAGGGCGAGATCAAGCCGGTCATGTCGATCTTCGATTGCCGGATGATCGACGTTTTCCCGACCTCCAAGCAGCCCATGCGCGGTTTCGTCGACAAGTTGCTTGCCCTCGAACAGTCCGAGCCCAGCCTTCTGTCCCTCTCCGTCGTCCACGGTTTCATGGCCGGAGACGTGCCCGAAATGGGCACCAAACTGCTTGCGGTCACCGACAATGATCCCACCAGGGGCGCCGCCCTCGCCGAAACGCTCGGCCGCGAACTCTTTGCCATGCGCGGCACCTTCATGGTTGCGCAGGTCGATGAGCAAACCGCCGTCACCGCCGCCCTCGCCGCGCCCGAGGGGCCGGTGGTCATCGCCGATGTCTGGGACAATCCCGGCGGCGGCACGGCGGGCGATGCCACCGTCCTCCTCGCCGAGCTCATCCGCCAAAATGCCACCGACGTCGCCGTCGGCACCATCTGGGACCCGATCGCCGTCCAGATCTGTTTCGCCGCCGGCGAAGGCGCTGAAATCCAGCTTCGCTTCGGCGCCAAATCCGCGCCTTATACCGGTCAACCCATCGACAAGCGCGTCACGATAAAAAGGCTCGTCCGCGACGCCCAGATGCGCTTCGGCGAAAGTTTCGCCCCCTTCGGCGACGCGGCCTGGATCCACTTCGACGGCATCGACGTCATCCTCAACTCCACCCGCGCCCAGAGCTTTGATCCGAGCCTGTTCTCAGCCCTCGGTATCGATCCAAAATCGCGAAAGATCCTGCTGATCAAGTCGACCAACCACTTCTACGACTCGTTCTCGAAAATCGCGTCCGAGATCATCTACTGCTCGGCCGGCAAGCCCTATCCCAACCGCCCCGCCGAAACCGACTATCGCAAGGTACGCAGGGACATTTGGCCAATGGTGGAGAATCCGTGGGGGTGATCTGTCCCAATCTCGATTGTCACCCCGGCTAAGGCAGGGGCCCATCCTGAAATCTCAAGATGGCTCCCCGCCTGCGCGGAGATGAAAGCCGGTGCATAACGGAAGTCTAACCAACTCCGTCTTCCCCGCCGCTCAACGCTAACGGAATGCTAACAAAAAGCCGCCGTTTCTGAGCGGCGGCTCCTGTCATTTAAGGCTATTTTTACTCCGCCGCCCAATGCCCATACATGATCGGCATCAGCCCCACGAGCGCCCTGAACCGCTCCCAGCTTTTGCGCTCCGGCAACGTCCAACCGGCTTCCGCAATCGCCGAAAGCCGTGGGAAAACAAGGCGATCGAAGATGGCGCGATCCGTCATTGACTCGCTCCAGATGCAGCTCTGAATCCCGAGAAGGTGCTTCAAGCCATCTTCCGAAAACCCTTCCCGGGCCTCGAACTCATAGGTCTCCTGCGGACCCGACCAGCCAGCCCAACCGGCACCCGGCTCGGCCCAGGAAATTCCGTTTGCCATATCAAGGTAATAGCGCTGACCGGGCGAGACGACGATATCAAATCCGCGCTCAGCGAGCGCCGCATTGATCTCCACATTGCGCCAGCCGATGACATAGGATTTCGCCTTGTCCACCGCATCGCCATGCGCCGCTTCTTCCCAGCCGCCTGTTATCGCGCCCTTCGAAGAAATATAAGCGTGCACGCGCTTGATGAACTCGGCCTGGAGGATCGCGGTCGGTGAGCCTTCAATTTCGTCGGCGCCGTGATGATTGCCCAACTGGTTGAATTGCTTGGCATGTTTCTCGCGCATGGCGGGGCCGGCCATCTTCTCGAGCATGTCGAGCGCCAGCGGCGAGCCCGACCAGGCCGCCAGCGGCACTTCGTCGGCACCGAGGTGGAAAATGCCCGCCGGGAACAGCTCAAGCACTTCGTCGATCACCGTTTCGACGAACTTATACACGGGCTCATGCGCCGGATTTAGACTGTTGTTCGGAAAGCCCTGAACCGATTGGTATTCACCGGTCTCGTTGGGGTCGCGCAATTCGGGGAGGGCCTGCAGCGCCGCATAAAAGTGTCCGGGCATATCGACTTCCGGGATCACGGCAATGCCAAGACTATCGGCCAGCGCCACGATCTGCCGGATGACTGCCTTCGAATAAAAGCCGCCGGTCGGCTGCGGACCAGAGCCAAGCAGCGGCGGCAAGGCCTTGCCGTGACCGCGCCAGGCCGCAACCTCGGTCAGTGCAGGATAGGCGTCGATCTCGATGCGCCAGGCCTCGTCTTCGGTCAGATGCCAGTGGAACTTGTTCATCTTGTTCCAGGCCATGATCTTGATGAGCTGGCTCACCTCGGCCCCGGTATAGAACTGCCGCGCCACATCGAGATGGCTACCGCGGAAGGCAAAGCCCGGCTCGTCGCTGATCGTGCCGCCGGTCGGGAAGCTGAACGTATGCGGATAAAGCTTTGCGCCGCGCAACATATGCCCGAGCGTTACGAGGCCATAAAACAGCCCCTGCCGCGTCGTCGCCCCGACGCTGACGCTGTTCTCGCTGAATGCCAGCTCATAGGCTTCCGGCCCCATGCCCGGCTTTTCGGCGATTGTCACCGGCATGCCGGCTTCTGAAGCCGGCCGCACCAGCGCTTCCACCGGGAAAAGATCATGCGTGAGCCCGGTAAAGGCCGTCGCCGCCCGGTTCGCTGCCACGCCCTGCGGCTGCAGGTCAAGCCCGACCGGCGCGATGCGCGATCCCGTCGTCGCCACAGATTTGGGCCAGGGACTGATCGAATGCGCCACCGGCGCCTTGGCCGGCACCGGGAACTTTACCGCCCCCTTCAAAAGCGGCGCATTGTGTCCCTTGCCCTTGGTCGGCAAAGTCGGAATGGTCACGACCTGCCCATTTCCCAGCACCACATAGGCCGAATTTGCGCCGTCGCTCCAATGCCTTAGCCCATAGGAGAGCCCACGCGCCGTCGCCGTCCAGGTCCCGCCGGGTTCAAGCACGAAACCATCGGGCGGTGCGATCAGCGTGTGGTTGGAGAGGCGTTTTAGGAGCTTGCCATTTTCCAGCGTCGCATGCGGATCGACCCGCGCCGGCCCCGAAAACCCAAGCTGGAAATTGCTGACCGGTTCGTCGCCGATATTGGTCAACTCGATGCCATAGCCCAGCGCCTCGCTGTCGGAGGCTGGAGTCCAGGTGGTGACGAGCGAAAATTGTGCGGTCATACTTCTAATTCCTAATATCTTTCAATATCTTGGCTTGAACACATCATTCCCGCGCCAGCAGGAATCGCTGCTGGAGCAAAAGCGATTTCCTGCTTGCGCGGAAATGCCCTAATCCCCGAGCGGCTGCCCGTCGTCGCCATCGCGATTGACGACGAGCTGGTGCTTGATGCGGCGCATGCTGGCGACGGCCGAAGGGCCGAGCCGGGTCGCAATGGTTTGGGCCAGAACATCGACCGTCGCAAGAAAGGCATAGCGGCCGGGCGTGGGCCGCAGGATATCGGCGTTCTCATGCCAATTGACCGGCAGCAGAATGTCGGATTGTGCCGAGACCAGCGACCCCGATCGCGTCGCAACCACCCGCGTCAGCCCATATTCACCCGCCACCGTCAGCGTCTTGGCGAGCTGCGCATTGTTGCCCGAGAGCGAGAAAGCAACGATCACCGTACCGGCCGGCGCAGCCGCAACACGCATCAGTTGCAGTTGGTGGTCGTCGGTCGAAGCGACCTTTAGACCCAGCCGGAACAGCCGCGTTTCGATTTCGCCGGCCATCATCGACGAGGCGCCGCCAGAACCGAAGGACAGCACAAAGCTCGACTTCGCGATGCTCTCCGCTGCCCGCTCCACTGCATTGAAATCAAGCTGTTCGAAGGTTTCGTAGATGATCGACTGGATGCCGTTGACGACGCCCTGCGCGATCTCATGCACATTGGTCGGCCCGGCAGCCGGGGCGAAATAGCGCTGGCCGACAAAGCGAGATTGGGCCAGCCGCACCTTAAAGTCGGCGTAGGAATCGCAGCCGAGCCGGCGGCAAAAGCGGGTCACCGTCGGTGGCGACACCTCCGCCTGGGCCGCAAGATCGACGATGCTGAGCTTGAGAACGCTATCGACATCGGCGAGCACGATCTCGGTCAAGGCGCGCTCGGACCGCGTAAAGCCGTTCTTTTCGGTCTGCAACAGGCCGACGATGTCGAGCATGGTCCCTCCCCCGGAGAGCATGACGCGGCTAATAGACGGCAAGCCCCCGGCTGTCGAAGAGATGGGCATCGGCAATGGCAAAGCTCATGTCGAGCGCCTTGCCGTCCTCGATTGCCGGATTGCCTTCAAAGAGGCCGATGAAATTTTCCCCGCCCGGCAGCGTCGAATAGCTGATGGTGTGAATGCCCAGATGCTCGACGATATTGGGCATCGTCGAAATCGTGAACTCGCCCGCACCAAGCTGCATATGTTCGGGCCGAATGCCGACCGTTACCTCCTGCCCAGCCACAGATGTGCTGGTGCGCGGCAGGCTCAGAACGCCGAGCTTGCCGAGATCGACGCTGACAGTCGAGCCATCGGCGCTGCGCACCTTGCCATTGATGAAATTCATCTTGGGCGAGCCGATAAAGCCAGCGACGAAGATATTGTCCGGCTTGTGGTAGAGGTCGAGCGGCGAGCCGACCTGGCTGATTTCACCGGCATTGAGGACGACGATCTTGTCGGCCATGGTCATGGCTTCGATCTGGTCGTGGGTCACATAGATCATGGTCGAACCGAGCCGCTTGTGTAGCTCCATCAGTTCGATGCGCATTTCCGAGCGAAGCGCAGCGTCGAGGTTGGAGAGCGGCTCGTCGAAGAGAAAAATCTTGGGCTGGCGTACGATAGCGCGGCCGATGGCAACGCGCTGGCGCTGGCCGCCAGACAACTGGCCTGGGCGATGCTTCAGCCGCGGCTCGAGCTGCAACACCTTGGCGGCGGCGCTCACGCGGCGATCGACTTCGTCCTGCGGGAGTTTTTCGACGCGCAGCGGAAAGGCGATATTTTCATAGACGGTCATATGCGGATAAAGTGCATAGGACTGGAAGACCATGGCGATGCCGCGCTGGACGGGCGGCAGATCGTTGACCACCTTGCCGCCGATCTCGATCTGTCCCTCGGTCACGTCTTCAAGACCAGCGATCATACGCAGCAGGGTCGATTTCCCGCAGCCGGAAGGGCCGACGAAAACCACGAACTCGCCCTCGGCCACATCAAGGTCGATGCCCTTGATGATGCGAGCTTCATTGAAGGATTTTTCGAGGCGCTTGAGGTTCAGTTGCGACATTTTGCGCGGCTCCGGTCGGCGGGGCGGTTCCCGCGGGCAGGCATTCTGGGAAAGTGTGGCCACCGCCGCCCCCGAGAGGGCGACGGCGGGATCAGACGAGGTTACTTGTACTGCTCGAGTTCTGCAGCGGCCGTCTCGAGGGCAGCCTGCGGCTCGGCAGCGCCGGTCACGACGGACTGCACCATCTCGATCAGCGTGTTCTGCAGGCCGATATAGTCGGTGAACAGCGGCTCGGGACCACCGAATTCGATGCCGTCGAGGAACGGCTTCCAATAGGGCTTTTCGGCGAGGAGCTCAGCTGTTTGCGGCTCAAGCGGACGGAGAGGGGTCAGGCCCTGTGCCATTTCGGCATCCCACTGGCGTTCGCCGGATGTGATGTACTTGGCAAGGCTAGTTGCCTGCTCTTCCACCCCTGTACCCTTGAAAATGGCAAGTGCGTCGGTGATCAGCAGCGTGCCAGGACCCTTGGCATCCGGGCCGAGTGGCAGCGGTGCAACGCCCCAGTTCATACCCTTCTCGGTGGCAAGGTTACCAGCGTTGGGAGAGGCTTCGATCATGGCGACGCCACCATCGAGCCAGATCGCGCGAACTTCGTTTTGTTCGTAGGCGGTCGGGCCCTCTTCGGAATAGGGCGTGATGTCCTTGATTGCGGTGAGGGCAGCCAGGACCTGCGGGGAATTGATGACGATATTGCCATCGGCGTCGATCACGAGACCATCATTGGTGTAAACCCAATGAAGGAACTGATGCATGGTGTTGTCAAAGGTTTTGGCGACGAGGCCATAGCCCGCAGCGTCAGTCTTTTCGGTAATCTGCTTGGCGAAAGCGATTTTTTCTTCCCAAGTCTTGGGCGGCGTTTCCGGATCAAGCCCGGCCGCTTCGAACAGGTCCTTGTTCCAGTAGAGGGCTTTGGTCGAGAAAGCGACAGGAACGCCCCACTGTGTACCATCGAAGGTGACTGTATCAGGGACGTAGTTGTAGTAACTCGCTTTCTCTTCGTCGGTCATGGGCACGGGGACAATCAGGTCGTTCTGGGCGAACTGCTTGAGCGTGCGCGAGCCGACATAGGCGAGTGCAACCGGCGTGCCCGCGGCAGCCAGTGTGGTTACCTTGTCCTGGCACTGCCCCCAGCCGACCACTTCTGGCACGACCTTATAACCTGGGTTTTCGGCTTCCCACTCAGCGAAATAGTCAGCGTAGCCAGCGGTCAGCTCGTCGCCGCAGTTGATGAAGGAGATTTCCTTCACGTCCTGAGCGAATGCACCGGTCGAAGCGCTGGTCAATGCCAGCATCGAGACGGCCATCAAACCGAAAGTCTTGTTCATTATAGTCTCCCTTGATTTGGGTCCCCTCGGACCCACTTCGGAAACCGGTCGTCGCCTTTTGGAACGTCGAGCGGTTTCCAATTCTATGTGCGTCCCGCCTATTGCTTGACGGCCCCTGCTGTCAGGCCGGCGACAAGATAGCGCTGTAGGAACACGATCACGACCATGACCGGCAAAATGCCGACGAAAGAGGCCGCCATCAGCTCATTCCAGACCACTTCCTGCTTGCCAAAGAACGCAAATAGCCCGATCGGCAGCGGCATGAATTCGGTCTTTGAATTGAAGGTCAGTGCAAAGATGAACTGCTGAGCATAGGCGCCAATGAAAGTCATGATCGCAACAACGACGATGCCGGGCATGGCAAGCGGCAGGATAACGCGGCGCAGTGTGTAGATGCGGCTCGCACCGTCGACCCAGGCGGCTTCGTCGAGCTCACGCGGAATACGCATCATATAGGTTCGCAAGAGCCAAATCGAGGATGGGATCAGGAAGGCTGCTCCTGGCACGATCATGGCGAAATATGTGTTGAGCAGACCCAGGCTGCGCATCAGGCGGAACAGTGGGATCAGAAGCACGGCGCCCGAGAACATGTTCACGGCAAGAAACAGGCCCAGCAGTACGCCAGCGCCAGCGAAGTTGAAGCGAGCAAACGCGTAGGCGGCAGGGACGACGATGATGACCACGATCAGCGTCACAATGCTCGAGATGAAGAAGGAATTGAAGATGTGCATGCCCAGCATGGGGACCGAGGTCCACATGTTGATATAGGCATCGAATGACCAGACCTTGGGGATGAAGCTATAGGGTGTCGAAAAAAGCTGCGAGAGCGGCTTGAGCGAGACAAGGAAGCCTTCAATGAAGGGAGCCAGCACGAAAAATAGAAAGACAGCTATTCCGAGATAGAGCCCGGCGACCTCGTACCACTTATAGCGGTCGATCATGGCCTTGGCTGGCTTGGTACGGGATTTCATACGCTGCTTGGCGCTGACTGCCGCCAAGCCCGCAGTCCCCGCAGCAAGCGGATAGGAGCCCGTAGGTACCGGGGAATTGGCGTTTTCAGCGCTCATTTGGCTTCTCCCTGCTGGAGCCTGCGAACCGCACGGAAATAGGCCAGGCAGAAGATCGACACGAAGATACAGATGACGACGGCCCGAGCAGCGCCTTCCCCATATTTACGGCTGCCGATTGCGGTCTTGTAGGTGTCGATGATCATGGTCGTGGTCGATCCCGAGGGACCGCCCTGGGTCAGGATCCAGATGATGTCGAACGAATTGAATGTGGCGATGAGCGAAAGTAGGCTCATTGTGATGATAGCCGGCACCATCAGCGGCAGCGTGATCCGGCGGAAGCGATAGGCGCGGCCGGCGCCATCAGTCCAAGCCGCCTCATAAAGATCCTTGGGGATCGATTGCATGGCAGCTAGGAAATAGATCGTCACCATCGGGACTCCGATCCAGACGTCGGTGATGATCGTCGCCCAGAAGGCGGTATTGCCATAGGCGAGCCAGGCGACCGGACCATTGACGATTCCGAAGTTCTGAAGGAGCCCGGAGATCATCCCGAACTGGCCGTTATACATCCAGCCCCACATGAAAATCCCGATCGCCATGGGGACGATCCAGGGCGGCATGGTCAGCACCCGAAAGAGCGTCTGACCGGGAATGGCGGCATTGAGCAAAACTGCACCGCACATCCCGATGATCATCTTGATCGAAACCGAAAAGAAGGTCCAAACGAAGGTGCGAATGATCACGTCGGTAAAATTGCCCGCACCGAAGATGCGCAGGTAATTGGTCCAGCCGACAAAATCATAGGTCTGCTTGAGCGATGCGTTGGTAAAACTGAGAAGGACCGTATCAAAGAGCGGATAGGCGACGATCACCGTGATGTAAATCAGTGCCGGAGCCAGCAGGGCGAAGGCGAAGAGTGTTGCGCTACGGGTGCTGGTCATCGGCTTTTCTCCCTCAGCTCGCTCGGCCCAAGGCGGCATCGAAGCGCTGCCAGATCGGGGCCATATCGACGACGGTCCTGGTTTTCATCGCCTCATCCATCGAGAGCGCCAGGAGCCCCGCCTCAAGCGCATCGATCACAGAAACCGGCAGCGGCGCACCTTCGATCATGTGCTTCAAGATGTCTTCGGCCATCTGCTCGTCGGCCCCATAATGGGCCGAGAGATCACTCGCCTGATAGGTCTTGTCTTCGAGCCGCTCGGACGTGCGGCTATCGGTGACCTTGAAATAATTGCGGACGAAATCGCCCTCTGCCATGCCCCTGGCGCCGATCACGGCAAAGCGGCGGTAATCGTCGGGCACGTTGAGATTGGTGTGGAAGGTCAGCGCCGCACCGTTTTCGTACTGCACCATCGCAGTCTGGAAATCGATGATGTCGCCATCGCTGTCGAAGACGTTTTCCGTGCCTTCCCAGCCCGACGGCTTGCGGTGATAGACTTCGAGGTCGTTGGCACCCGCGCCTTGCGGCGCATTCTTGGGCACGAAGCTGCGTCGGCCGCCAAAGCTCGAGACATAATGCGGGCGGCAGCCCATGACCCCATTATAGAGATCAAGATCGTGGCAGCACTTTTCGAGCATGAAGCCGCCGGCATATTTGGCGTACCGCCGCCAATCGCGCATGAAAAAGGCGCCGTGATAGGGCGGAATGGTTTCGGACGCCTCGATGGCAGCAATATCGCCGATCTTGCCTTCGGCCTGAGCCTTGCGCAGATCGATATAGAGCGGGGCATAGCGCAGCACGAGGCCGACCATGACATTGTCCGAGCCATATTGGGCGATGAGCTCGGCCAGTGCCATGGTTTCTTCAACCGAGGTCACGACGGGCTTTTCGGCAAAAATCTTCATGCCGCGTTCAAGCCCAATCCGAATGTGCTCAAGATGCATATGATTGGGCGAACCGACCATCAGGAGGTCGAGATTGCCTTCGTCGATCAACGCCTCAAGCGAGCCATAGGCCTTGCCGACGGAAACGCCATGTTCTTGGGTGTAGGGCAGGCCGGCCGGCGCTGGGTCGACATAGCCAACGATCTCGAAATCGTCCCGCGCCGCTGTAAAAACGCGCGCCAGATATGCAAGACGATAGCCGAGGCCGATAATGCCTACCCGCATGACGACGATATTCCCTGCCTATAAACCGCGAGCCTCTTTTTGGGCCGCTGTCGTTGTGTAAACTATTTTCAAGCCTAGGCGGCTAAATGACACAATGTCAACATAAATTCGGATGCCTGACAATACCAATTTAAACCACCCGCTTGCACTGCCCTTTTGGGCAGCACTTTGCTTTATTTCTAAGCTTTTAGTCGGAGTTTGTCAGCATTTTGGGTGTGGACAAGATCCGGCTTTCATCGCAGCATGATGCAATTGGTATCCATGTGGCCTCTTTCAGGATTGGCCCTTGGAATGACATGTCTGAAAATCTGATACAGTCGCCGGAAACCGTTCGCTCACGCAGCAAGGTGGCTGGCGCAGAGGAAGCCTAGTGAGCCTGTCCGCGAACCCTTTTCCCAACGACGCCGATCGCTCGGCCATCTGGACCATGCTGGTCCCACGCGATATCGCCGCCTATGTCGCCGCCGACTGGTCCA
Source organism: uncultured Devosia sp. (assembly GCA_913775215.1). GTDB lineage: Bacteria > Pseudomonadota > Alphaproteobacteria > Rhizobiales > Devosiaceae > Devosia. Next base: position 29,443 of record CAJYKO010000376.1, read on the forward strand.
TGGTCGAAGGCGATTTCGTCGCCGATGATTTCATGGGCATCAACGGCAACAAGAACGACAACCCCGATGGCTGGACCATCAGCTTTCCCACTCTTGCCGAATATCGCGACGAATGGCTGCGACAGGCCCACGAAGGCCAAGCCCAATCCTATGCCGAAGACGTGGAAGCCGGCATTCATCGCGCCACGAGCCTCAACGAAATCGAAATCACCGGCACCCGCGCGATTGCGCACAAGAAATTCAATGGCGAAATCAAGCTCAGCAATGGCGGCGTCGATCGCCTGAATTGGCAAACCCTCTACTTCTGCCGCAAGGTCGAGGGGCAATGGAAGCTGACGGGGTTCGTGGGTTATTTGCCCTATCCGATGGGCTTGCCGACGTCCCGCTAGGGCAAATCGCTCCAGTGGAGCGAATTGAGGCGGCAAGGCCATGAGAGCTATGCTCGAATGGCTGGATAGCTCCCAACTTCCGGCACTCTCCTATTCTACTTCCACTCGGAGAGAGGGTGGCTCGGGCAAAGCCCGAGACGGGTGAGGGGGAATGGCGCGAAATATAAATTGAATGGCAGGGAACATGATCAACTTCACCCCACAGCGCCTGACCATGCTGGCCTTCTTCCTCCAGCCCGTCGCCTTCGGCTCCTGGCTGCCGCGCATCCCCGAGATCCAGGCAGGCCTTGATCTCGGGCCCGCCGGGCTCGCACTCGCCCTTCTCGGCATGCCCTGCGGAACACTGATCACCCTGCCTTTCGCCGGTCCGCTCGTTGCCAAGATCGGTGCACGCGCCGCCATCTTCTGGGGCTTCGTGTTCTATTCGGCAGCCGTTAGCCTGCCGGTATTGGCGCCGCATCCGATCCTCCTCTTCATCGCGCTGATGCTGGCCGGTTCAGCCATTTCCTTTGTCGAACTCGGGCTTAACGTGCAGGCCGATCTCGTCGAAAAATCGAGTGGCAAGCTGATCATGAACACGTCCCATGGCTGCTGGTCCCTCGGCATCATGGCGGGCAGCCTCATCGGTTCGGGCTTTGCCGCCATCGGACTTGCCCCGCAAAGCGCCGTGCCGCTCCTCGCCGCCATCGTCCTGCCCATCGCGCTCGCCACAGCGACCGCCCTGCCAAAACTTCATGACGCACCAGCCGACGGCCAGACGCAAAAATCCGCCTGGTCGCTCCCGAGTCCCGCCTTGATCGGCATCTGTCTTTTCGTCTTCGGCATCACCATGACCGAGGGCGCCATGGCCGATTGGTCCGCCATTTTCCTCCGTGATGCCCTCTCGGCCGAAGGCGGTCTCGTCGGCCTCGGCTATTCGCTCTTTGCCTTCATGGTCGCCGCGGGCCGCTTTGGCGGAGATTTTCTCAAGCGCCGTTTCGGCGCCATCCGCACGGCCCGCCTCTGCGGCGCCCTCGCCGTTATCGGCGGTATTTTGCTCTTTTTCGCACCGGGGGTCGAACTGGCTCTGGTGGGTTTTGGCATCATCGGCATCGGCGTGTCCGTCGGCTTCCCGCTCGCCGTCACGGCCGCAGCAGGGCTTGGAGATCGTGCCGCCTCGGCCAATGTCGCTGTTCTCTCCTTCGTCGCCCTCACCGGCTTTCTCATCGGCCCGCCGCTGATCGGGTTCGTCGCCGAACATGCCGGCATCCGCATCGGCATTGCCTGCGTCGTGCCCTTTCTTCTCCTTAGCCTCTTGCTCACCGGCCGCCTCGTGCCCAGGCCGATCAAGAGCACCCATAATCCCGAAGCCGAAGTTCCAGGAGTGCTCTGATGCGCATTGCCGTTGCCGGTCTCCATACCGAATGCTCGACCTACAATCCCGTCATCGCGCGCGAAGCCGATTTTCGCGTGCTGCGCGGCCCCGCCATGCTGCGCGATCAGTATTTTGATTTCCTGACGCACTTTCCGGCCGAGTTCATCACCGTACTCCACGCCCGCGCCATTGCCGGCGGCGCCGTCGAACGCGCACTCTATGACAAGTGGAAAGCCGAAATTCTCGATGGCATAAGCGCGGCCATGCCGCTCGATGGCGTCTATCTCGCCATGCATGGCGCCATGTTCGTCGACGGCATGTTCGATGCCGAGGGCGATTTCATCGCGGCCGTGCGCGACCTCGTCGGCCCCGACGTCTTGATCGCCGCGAGCTATGATCTCCATGGCAATGTCAGCCAGAAAATCATTGACGGGCTCGATATCTTTTCAACCTATCGCACCGCGCCCCATATCGACGTGCCCGATACCATGCGCCGCGCCGTCGCCATGCTGATCCGAGCCTTGCGCACGGGCGTCCGTCCAAAGCTCGCCTGGGCGCCCGTTCCGGTCCTCCTTCCCGGGGAACGCACGTCCACCCAGGACGAACCCGCCAAAAGCTTTTACACTCAGCTCCATGAGGTCGAAGAACCGACCGGTATCTGGGATGCGTCTTTCCAGGTCGGCTATGTCTGGGCCGACGAACCTCGCGCCACCGCCTGCGCCGTCATCACAGGCACCGATAATGCCGCTATGGAAGCGGCCGCCACGAAGCTCGCGCAGGATTATTGGGATGTGCGTGAAAAGTTCGTCTTCGGCATGGAGACCGGCTCCATCGAGGACTGCGTCGATAGAGCCATAACCAGCACCACCCATCCCGTCGTCCTTGCCGAATCCGGTGACAATCCTACCGGCGGCGGCGTCGGCGATCGCGCCGAAGTGCTGGCCGCCCTGATCGCCAAAAATGCCCAAGGCGTCATCTTCGCCGGCATCGCCGATCGCGCCGCGACTGATGCCGCCTATGCCGCCGGCACCGGCGCCACCCTGCCCCTCCATATCGGCGCGAGCCTTGATCCCTCTTCAACCCC
>CAJYKO010000377.1 GCA_913775215.1 uncultured Devosia sp.
GGTGGTCCGCTAGAACCGACCGGCGATGCCCGCCCATCTGGCCGGGCGCCACCGAGCCCGTCAGCCGATAACGCCGGCTCCACTTGATGGCCGAGGACACCGAAACACCAAACCGGGACGCCGCCGCACGGCAGCTCTCCCCCGCCAACACCGCAGCCACAACACGTTCACGAAGATCAGTCGAAAGAGGTCCCGCCATTGATGCTGGCCTCCTCTACAGCATCAATCTTGAATCACAAATCACCAGGAACTGGAATCCCCTGAATCAATTTCAAGGTGAACCGGTCTAGACCGCGCGGGGCTCGGCCGTCAGCATATTGGCGAGCTTGAATGAGAGCGGCGTCAGGATCTGGCTGACGATGAAGGCGATCGGCCAGGCGATGATGAAGTTTCTGGGCCAGACAGCCAGCACGTCGGCGCCGAGGGCGATGAAGCCCATGATGCCTGACATGGACAGGGCCATGGAGAAGCTGATGAATACCTGCGCGAGAATGATGGTCTTTTTGGACATGGCCGGCTCCGTCACGAAGATAGTCTGACGGAAGAAATTCCACGTCAGCACCACCTTCAAGGGTTTGAAGTTTGGTGCCAGTGGGACGCGTATGCGTCGAAACCGCATTGCTGCGGAGCCGGGATACCAACCGGCGACGTCTTTTCGGCTGGTCCGGTTTATGGAATGGCGCCTTGCCTGGCAAGCAGCGCACGCGAATATCTGGTTTGCATAGAAATTGCTTACGCAAACCCGATTTTTCAGAGCAACGCACATATCGGGGCATTCGGCGCTGCGCGCTAAACCCTTCTCGAAGGGAGAGGTAAAGAAAAAGGCCGGGATCGCTCCCGGCCTTTTGGTTTAGTTCTTGTCGGCTGTGGCCTTGGGCTTCTTTGGCTTCGGCAGCGCCTTGGGCTTGGCTGGGCGCGGGGGGACCGCGACGAGTTCGAGCTTGGCTTCGGAGCCTTCACCGACGACGGCGACGGTGACGTTGCCGCCGTTGACGAGTTCACCGAAGAGGACCTGATCTGCCAGGGGCTTCTTGACGTGTTCCTGGATGACGCGACCAAGGGGGCGAGCGCCCATGCGTTCGTCATAGCCGTGTTCAGCCAGCCAATCGGCGGCTTCGGGCGTCAGGTTGATCGTGACGCCACGTTCGGCCAACTGGCCCTCGAGCTGCAGCACGAACTTTTCGACCACGCGACGGACCACTTCGCGCGGAAGTGGCGCGAAGGAGATGATGGCGTCGAGACGGTTGCGGAACTCGGGCGAGAAGGTGCGGTTGATCGCATCTTCATCGTCCCCCTGCTCGCGCTTGCGGCCGAAGCCGATGGGCGAACGGGCGAGGTCTGCGGCGCCGACATTGGACGTCATGATCAGGATCACGTTGCGGAAGTCGACCGACTTGCCGGTGTGATCGGTGAGCTTGCCGTGGTCCATCACCTGCAACAGGATGTTGTAGAGATCCGGATGCGCCTTTTCGATTTCGTCGAGCAGCACCACGCAGTGCGGGTTCTGGTCGACGCCGTCGGTCAGGAGCCCGCCTTGGTCGAAGCCGACATAGCCTGGAGGGGCACCGATCAGACGGCTGACGGTGTGACGCTCCATATATTCGGACATGTCGAAGCGCAGCAGTTCGACGCCAAGCGTATCGGCGAGCTGCTTTGCAACTTCAGTCTTACCCACGCCGGTCGGGCCGGTGAAGAGGTAGGAGCCGATCGGCTTTTCCGGTTCGCGCAGGCCCGCACGGGCGAGCTTGATGGCGGACGAGAGGGCCGTGATGGCTGCATCCTGACCGAAGACGACGGTCTTGAGGCTCTGTTCGAGACCCGAGAGCAGTTCGGCGTCGGATTTCGAGACCGACTTTGGCGGGATGCGGGCGATCGTTGCAATGGTGGCTTCGATGTCTTCGACGTCGATGACCTTCTTGCGCTGATCTTCCGGAACAAGCATCTGGCTGGCGCCGGTTTCGTCGATCACGTCGATGGCCTTATCGGGCAGCTTGCGATCGTTGATGTAGCGCGCGCTCAGTTCCACGGCGGCCTTTAGGGCGTCGTCCGTGTACTTGATCTTGTGGAACTCTTCGAAATAAGGACGCAGGCCCTTCACGATCTCGATGGCATCGGGAACGGTCGGTTCGTTGACGTCGATCTTCTGGAAACGACGGACGAGAGCGCGGTCCTTTTCAAAGAACTGGCGATATTCCTTATAGGTGGTCGAGCCGATGCACCGGATCGCGCCGGAAGCCAGAGCGGGCTTCAGGAGGTTTGAGGCATCAAGCGCGCCGCCGGACGTAGCGCCCGCGCCGATCATGGTGTGGATTTCGTCGATGAAGAGCACCGCATGCGGCATCTTTTCGAGTTCCTTCATCACCGATTTCAGGCGCTCTTCGAAATCGCCGCGATAGCGGGTGCCGGCGAGCAGCGAGCCCATATCAAGCGAGTAGATGACCGCTTCCTTGAGCACTTCAGGCACATCGCCTTCGATGATCTTGCGGGCAAGGCCTTCGGCGATGGCCGTCTTGCCGACGCCAGCGTCACCCACATAAAGCGGATTGTTCTTGGAGCGGCGGCAGAGCACCTGGATCGTGCGGCGGAGTTCGCCGTCGCGACCGATCAGCGGATCGATTTTGCCCTGGCGGGCCTTTTCGTTGAGGTTGACGCAGAAATCGGCGAGAGCCGATGTCTTCTTGCCTTCGGCAGCGCCACCTTCCCCATTGCCTTCACCTTCTTCGGCGCCGCGGACCTTGCGGTCTTCGGCGGGGCCGGACTTCGTGATGCCGTGGGAGATGAAATTGACGGCGTCGAGCCGGCTCATATCCTGCTGTTCGAGGAAATAAGCGGCGTGGCTTTCGCGTTCGGCAAAGATAGCGACGAGCACATTGGCGCCCGTGACCTCTTCGCGGCCGGAGGACTGGACGTGAATGACGGCGCGCTGAATGACGCGCTGAAAGGCCGCCGTGGGGCGGGCATCCTGGCCATTCTGCACGACGAGGCTATCCAGTTCCTCGTTGATGAAATCTTCCAAATCGCTCTTGAGCGCGTCGATATCGACATCGCAGCCATTGAGCACGGCGATCGTCTCACGGTCGTCGGTCAGGGCCAGCAAGAGGTGCTCAAGCGTGGCGAACTCATGGTTCCGCTCACGCGCCAGGTTCATAGCCTGATGCAGAGCCTTTTCGAGTCCGCGGGAGAATGAGGGCATATGATGTTCCTATTGCTTTTCCATCACGCATTGCAGCGGATGCTGGTTCTTGCGTGCCGTATCCATCACGCGGGTCACCTTGGTCTCGGCGACCTCGTATGGATATACGCCGCACTCACCCACACCCTTTTGGTGAACGTGCAGCATGATCTGCATTGCGTCTTCACGAGATTTGTTGAAGACGTCCTGCAAGACCAGAACGACGAATTCCATCGGCGTGTAGTCGTCGTTGAGCAGCAGAACCCGGTAAAGGTTCGGCCGCTTGGTCTTGGGCCTCGTCTTGGTGACGGTGCCCGCTTCGAAGCCGCCTTCGCCATCCCTTTTGCGGCCTCCATCATCATCCTTGGGGCCGGCCACAAGCTTTCCGAGGGGCATCTTGAAGCCTTTGGCGGGACGGTTCGACAGATGATGAGTGGTGGAAATGGTCATATTGAATTGGGGTAACCGCAGAGGGAAGCGAAGCAGCTGGTCGACCCATTATGTAAGCAAAAACTGGCCGCTGTTAAGGGGCTCACGTTCCCGAAAAGTTGAGCGCCATTATCTCAACTCCGACAAACCCTTCCGCAATGCATCCACCCGGAAACGGCGCGTGGCGAGATTGAGACTCTGAAACAGAAATCGTTCGCATTTTACGGATTCGTAACGTCGGACCCCTATGGTCTGACGAGAAGCACGATCTGGGTGGGGGCTCCTGATCTGCAAACCATGTTTCAGTTGCGTACGGGCGTGTTGTGCCCGGTGAGTAGAGTTGGAGTTCAGGGTTGACCTCTCAGGCCATAACCCCTTGGCGCGTTTCCCTTTATCGCGCCTTCGCCGCTATTGCCCTCGTCCTCGGGCTAAGCTTGCAGCTTGCGGCTCCGGCGCACGCCATCGAAAATCTCCGCAAGTATGCTGGTATCGTGGTCGACGCGAAATCGGGCGAAGTGCTTTATGAGGAGCAGGGCGATAGCCGTCGCTATCCCGCATCCGTCACCAAGGTGATGACGCTCTACATTCTCTTTCAGGAACTGCAGGCGGGCAATCTCAGCCTTTCGACCAAGATGACGGTGTCGAAGTTTGCCGCTTCGGCCGTGCCGACCAAGCTGGGTCTGCGCGCTGGTTCGACCATTGCCGTGCAGGACGCGATCAAGTCTTTGGTGACGCTTTCGGCGAATGACATGGCCCGCGTAATCGCCGAGCATATCTCGGGCAGCGAAGCCAAGTTTGCCGAACGCATGACCGCAACGGCCCGCGCTATGGGCATGCGCAGCACGACCTACCGCAATGCCTCCGGCCTGCCCGATGGCGGCCAGGTCACCACCGTGCGCGACCAGGCGATCCTTGGGATCGCGATCTACCAGCACTTCCCGCAGTATTACGAATTCTTCCAGACCAAGTCCTTCAGCTATGGCGGCAAGACCTATGGCAACCATAACCGGGTGCTCGGCTATATGGGAGCCGTCGATGGCATCAAGACCGGCTATATCAATGCCGCCGGTTCGAACCTGCTGACCGCTGCCCGTAAGGACAACCGCCATATCGTCGTCGTCGCCTTCGGCTTCAACTCGGCCGGTTCGCGTGACGAAAAGGTGCGCCAGCTTGTTGCGGCCTATCTGCCCAAGGGGCGTCGCGGCGATTATCTGGCGCAGGCCATGGTTCCGCAGCCGGGCCGTCAGGGTAATTCCAACGTACAGGTTGCCGTGGCGCAGCCCGCCCAGCCGGTTTATGTGATGCCCATGCCCCTGCCCGGCTTCCGCCTTGCAGAACTCGCGCGTGCACAGCAGGGCGGCCAGCCGCAGGTTGTCGTTGCCAGCGCCGTGCCAATGCCCGCGCCTGTGCCAACCGACGTGAACCAGCAGGCCGCTGTGCAGGCTGCGGCCGTGCTCGCCGCGCCGACGCAGGCGCCAACGCCGGCTTATCCGAGCCAGGACATTATCGGCGCCTGGCTGAGCGACACCTATAACCTCGGCGCTCCGCCCTCTGCGCTTGGTTCGACCCGCGCTTCGGCGCCGCTTGAGCCGCCAGCCAATGTCGGTGGTTCTGCGCCTGCCGAACAGCCGGTCGATCTCTTGACCAGCGGCACCGTGCAAACGGCAGGCCTCGAAGCGGGTGCGTGGATCGTCCAGATCGGCGCCGGTCCTTCGGAAGATAGCGCCCGCGCCATGCTTTCCGATGCTGCGAGCAAGGTTGGCGGTCTTGGTGACTTCCGCTCATACGTCGAGCGGTTCGAGAAGAACGGCCAGATTTTCTTCCGTGCCCGTTTTGTCGGGTTCGGTGATCGCGACGACGCGACGACGATGTGCAATCGCCTCAAGGATGCCGATATGGCGTGCCTTGCGATGCAGGGCTGATGCCCCTCGAAGTTTCAGTGTGGCGGGCCTGTCGCCTGCCGCACCTTGTGTAAGCAGTTTGGTGCCTGTGTTTGGAGTAGCCCAATGAGCGAACGCAATGCCTTGATTGAGCTTGCCAATTTTATCGGCCGCTCGCCCCTTTCGTCGCCAGACATGACCGCCAGGAACAAGGCGCTGTCGGGAATGACGGAACGGCTGCTGCCAAAGCAGCGTCGCTCGGTGGGCGACCTGATGAATGTGGTGCTGACTTTGTCGGCACGGACCAGGCGGATGGTTCAGGAGCCGGTCACTATCGATATCGACGTCTTTGCCCCTGGAGGGAAACGCGCGGTGTCGATGAAATTCGGACAGAAATGAGAAAGGGCGCCTCGGGCGCCCTTTTTGTTTGGGGGGCTCCCATCAGACCAGCGCGACGATCTTCTTTTTCCGCCAGACGAAGTGGTACCAGGCGGCCTGGAGAAACATCATGCCGGTGAAGCTTGTGGCGTAGGCCACCCAGATGCCCGAAAGGCCGAGGCTGGTTTGGCTGAGCCAGACGGCGCCGGGCAGTTCGATAAAGAGGATGCCACCGAGGGAAAGCAGCATAGGGCCGTAGACCATGCCGCTTGCGCGCATCATGCCGGAAAATACCACGCCGAAGCCAAAGGGAATAATGGCCCAGAGGACGATGCGGAGCAGATGCTCAGTCAGTTCGATGACGCTGCGATCGGTAATGAAGAGCGCGACCAGATGCTCGCTGAAGAGATAAGCTAGGAGGACCAAGCCACCGGTGATGATAAGGTTCATCATCAGGGCCGTGCGGGTAATTGCCTGAAGCTGATCGGTCCGGCTGGCACCGATGGCCTGGGCGCCAAAGATCGAGGTGGCGATGCCGATCGACATGGCGGGAAACTGCACATAGTTCAGCACCTGGTTCAGCGCACCATAGGCCGCCGTCGCGTTAGAGCCAAAGCGATTGACGAGGCCAACCACGACTATGCCCGCGACCGAGGCGACGACCATCTGCAGGCCGGCCGGAACACCGAGTTTCAGGATGAGGCCGAGCAGAGTCAGGTCGGGCTTGAGGGAACGCAGGAGCTGGGCATCAGGCGCCAGCGGGAGTTTGCGGGCGCGCATATAGAAAAAGAGGAACGTCAGCACGACGACGAAGCCGGCTATGAACGCCCAGGCGGCGGAATTGACGCCGAGTTGCGGCAGGCCCCACCAGCCCTGGATGAGGGCGGGCGTGAGGATGACGCCGACAATCATCGAGAGGACCAGCGAGAAGAGCGGGGTGATGGTGTCCCCTACCCCGCGCAGGATCGATGTGATGATCAGGAAGATGAAAAAGCCCGGCATGCCGAGGAACATGATGCCACCATAGCCGATGGACGTATCGCGGATATTATCGGGCGCGCCGAGCAGCGACATGATGCTTTCGATCCACACGCCGCCGATGATGGCGACGATGAGGCCGAGCACAAAGGCTGTGGTGATCGTGGTGCCAGCGACCTGTTTGACACGATCGATGTTCCGCGCGCCCCAGGCCTGACCGATGAGGATGGTCGAGCCAGCCGAGAGGCCGATGATGAAGCTGATCAGAAAAAAGAGGATCGGGAAGAAGGTGGCGAGGGAAGCCAGGGCATCAACGCCGATCATCTGACCGATGAAAATGGAATTGAAGGTACCGGACAAAGCCTGAAGAATATTCGAGGCCATGAGGGGCAATAGGAAG